>JAEXXR010000444.1 GCA_023405705.1 Actinomycetes bacterium | reverse complement strand
ATCTTCGGGATCGACCGCCGCAGCGCCGGCAGCGTCGTGCTGGCCGGCGCGGCGGTCGCGACGCCGCGCCAGGCGATGGACGCCGGCCTCGGCTTCGTGCCCGAGGACCGCCAGACGCAGGGCGTCGCCGACGAGCTGCCGATCGCCGCCAACGACGCGCTGCCGATCCTCGGCAGGGTCGCGCTGCGCGGCTGGCTGCGACCGGGCCGCGAGCGGGCGCTCGCGCGCGACTGGGGCAGACGGCTGCGGCTGAAGGCGCGCGACGTCGACCAGGCGCCCGGCGAGCTGTCGGGCGGCAACCAGCAGAAGGTCGTGCTGGCGAAGTGGCTGGCGACCGAGCCGCGCGTGCTGATCCTCGACGAGCCGACCCGCGGCGTCGACATCGGCGCCAAGGTCGAGATCCACCGGCTGATCGACGAGCTGGCGGCGAGAGGGATCGCGATCCTGCTGATCTCCTCCGACCTGCCGGAGGCGCTCGCGCTCAGCGACCGCCTGCTGGTGATGCGCGAGGGCCGCGTGACGGCCGAGCTGACCCATGCCGAGGCGACGCCCGAGCGCGTGATGCAGGCGGCGACCGCCGAGGTCGACGCGGTGGCCGCATGACCGCGCTCGGCAGCCTCGCGCGCGTCCGCGAGCTGGCGCTGGCCGGCTTCATCGCGCTGCTGGTCGTCGTGATCGCCGCGCAGAACGGCGACTTCCTGACCGGGTCCAACCTGCGCAGCATCCTGCTCGACATCTCGCTGATCGCGGCGCTCGCCTGTGCGCAGCTGATGGTGATGCTGACGCGCAACTTCGACCTCTCGATCGGCTCGACGGTCGGGCTCTCGGCGGTCACCGTCGGGATCGTCTGCCAGCAGCACGGCGAGCTGGCGACGCCGGTCGCCTACGCGCTGGCGGTCGCCGTCGGCGTCGCGGTCGGCCTGCTCAACGGCGTCCTGATCGCGAAGCTGCGCGTCCCCTCGATCATCTTCACGCTCGGGATGCTGAGCGTCGTGCGCGGCGCGGTCTACCTCGTCGCCGACGGCGGCCAGGTCAACACCGAGGACGTCCCCGGCGGCATGACCGACCTCGCCACCGGCGGCCTGCTCGGGATCCCGCCGCTCGTGCTGATCGCGGCCGCGGTCGCGCTCGCGGCGTTCGCCTTCCTGCGCTGGACGCGCGCCGGCCGCAACGTCTTCGCGGTCGGCTCCAACCCCGCGGCCGCGCGGCTGCACGGCCTGCCGGTCGACCGCACGGTCGTGCTCGTCTTCGCGCTCAGCGGCGCGGTCGCCGGCCTGGCCGGCGCGATGTACCTGAGCCGCTTCGGCTTCGCCCAGATCACCGCCGGCGCCGGCATGGAGCTGACCGTGATCGCGGCCGTCGTCGTCGGCGGCGCCTCGATCTTCGGCGGCTCCGGCTCGATCGCCGGCACGCTGCTCGGCTGCCTGCTGCTCGGCGTGATCGGCAACGGCTTCGCCGTCCTGGGCGTCTCGCAGTACTGGCAGGAGGCCGCCTACGGCGCGCTGATCCTGCTCGCCGTCATCGCCGACGCCCGCCTGCGCCGCTCGCGCACGGCGGCGCGCGCACCCGAGCCGACGCAGGAGGCCGTCGCATGATCCCCGCAGCCGCCCGCCGCTTCGCCTTCTCCCACGAGGCGTTCGCGGTCGCGATGCTCGTCGTCGCGGTCGTCGTGGTGACGCAGCTGTCGCCGTACTTCTTCGACTCCCAGAACTTCTCGCAGATCGCGACCGACTCGCTGGAGATCGGCCTGATCGCGCTGGCGATGACGCCGCTGATCGTGATGCGCGAGATCGACCTGTCGGTCGGCTCGACGCTCGGCCTCTCGGCTGTGGTCTTCGGAGAGATGGCCTCCGCCGACGTGCCGCTGCTGATCGCGATCGTCGCGACCGTCCTGCTCGGCGCGCTCGCTGGCCTCGTCAACGGGCTGCTGGTGACGCGCTTCGGGCTGTCGTCGATCGTCGTGACGCTCGGGACGATGGCGCTCTACCGCGGCCTCGCCAACGCGATCGTCGGCGACGAGACGATCACGACGCTGCCGGAGTCGTTCGTCGCCAGCGACACGCGCCTGGCGATCGGGACGCTGATCACGGTCCCGCACGTGCTGTTCGCGCTGGCGGCGCTCGCCGCCGCGCTGACCCTGCACCGCACGACCTTCGGCCGGCGGATCTTCTTCTCCGGCTCGGCGCCCGAGGTCGCGTCGATGTCGGGCGTGCGGGTCGACCGCATGAAGATCTGGCTGTTCGTCGCGACCGGCGCGATGGCGGCCGTCGCGGCGCTGTTCATGACCTCGCGGCTGCAGTCGGTCCGCGCCGACACCGGCACCGGCCTGGAGCTGCTCGTGCTGACGGTCGTGCTGCTCGGCGGCGCCGACATCCGCGGCGGCCGCGGCACGATCTTCGGCACGCTCGTCGCGCTGGCGCTCGTCGGCGTCGTGCGCAGCGGGATGGCGCTCGGCGACCTGCCCGACCAGGCGCGCGTCGCCGTCGTCGGCGGGCTGCTGCTGCTGTCGATCTGCGCCGGCGTCGGCATCGAGGCGCTGCGCAGATCGCTCGCCAGACGTCGCACCACCCGGAGGATCCGCGGCGACGCGGAGCCGCTCCGGCCAACCCCCACCACGTAGCAGGAGGAGAGACCACATGGTTCGAACGGCTGCGCGCCTGACGGCGCTGGGCCTGGGCGTCGCTGCGCTCGCGCTCGCCGGTTGCGGCGAGAAGTCCGACGGCGGAAGCTCGACCGCCGCGAGCGGCGGCGACGCCAGAGGCGGCACTCCCCGCATCGTCTTCATCCAGCAGAACTCCGGCAACCCGTACTTCGACAACATCTCGGAGGGCTTCGAGGCCGCCGGCGAGCAGCTCGGCTACGACTTCACCGCGACCGGCCCCTCGACGGCCGCCGCCGCCGACCAGGTCCCGCTGATCCAGGACCAGATCCAGAAGCAGGTCGACGCGATCGCGATCCAGGCCTCCGACCCGAAGGCGGTGCTGCCGGCGCTGAGACAGGCGCAGGCGAAGGGGATCAGAATCATCGCCGTCAACTCCGACCAGATCGAGGAGGTCCGCGACGCGGCGGTCACCCCGGTCGACTTCGAGAGAGTCGGCGCCGCCCAGCTGGAGCTGCTCGGCGAGCTGATGGACTACAGAGGCGACTTCGCGATCCTCTCCGCGACGACGACGGCGCCGTTCCAGCTGACCGTCATCGACCACATCAGAAGACTGCTCGCCTCTGATCCCAGATACAGAGCGATGAGACTGGTCAAGATCGCCTACGGCAACGACGAGCCGCAGAAGTCGACGACCGAGACGCAGGGCCTGCTGACCAGCTACCCGAACCTCGCCGGCATCCTCTCGCCGACGACCGTCGGCCTGCCGGCCGCCGCGCAGGCGATCGCGACCGCCGGCAAGGGCGGCAGAGTGGCGCTGACCGGCGTCGGCCAGCCCAACCAGATGCGCAAGTTCGTCAAGGACGGCGTCGTCGAGAAGTTCCAGCTGTGGGTCCCCTACGACCAGGGCTTCGTCGGCGGCGCGCTGCTGAAGGGCCTGATCGACGGCGAGATCGAGGGCAGACCGGGCGTCTCCTTCGAGGTGCCGAGATACGGCACCCAGAGAATCTCGGAGACCGGCGTCGTCTACGTCGCGCCGGAGATGACCGTCTTCGACAGAGACAACATCGACGACTACGACTTCTAGGCGGTCGTCGTGAGCCCCGACCCACGCACGGAGCGCCGTCCGGCGGCCGGGCACGCGGAGACCTTCCGCGCGCTCGGCCTCCCGCCCGGCGACCTCCACGACCACCCGGCCTCGCCGCTGTCCTTCCCGGACGGCGGCGCGTACCGGATCGAGATCGCGACGATGGAGGGCCTCGCCGCCGTCGAGGCGACGATCGCGACGGCGCAGGAGCTCGGCGTCCCGGTCCACCGCGTCACGCAGGGGAGCGGCGCGATGCTGCTGCCGGCGGCCGAGCTGGAGGCGATGGCGGCGCTCGGCCGCGCGCACGACGTCGAGGTCTGCGTCTTCGTCGGCCCGCGCGGGCCGTGGGACGGCACCGCCTCGCCGCACGCGCCGCAGGGCGGCGTCTTCGGCTGGCGCAACTTCGGCCTCGACCAGCTCGGCTACGCCGTCCGCGACGTGCAGCGCGCCGTCGCGGCCGGCGTGCGCTCGATCTGCGTCGCCGACGAGGGCCTGCTGTTCCTGCTCGGCAGGATGCGCGAGCGCGGCGAGCTGCCGGCCGACCTGGTCCTCAAGGTCAGCGCGCTGCTCGGCATCGCCAACCCGGTGCAGGCACGGCTGCTGTGCGAGCTGGGCGCCGACACCGTCAACGTCGCCTCCGACACGTCGCTGGCGCGCCTCGCCGCCTTCCGCGCGGTGATCGGCGCGCCGCTCGACCTCTACGTCGAGAGCCCCGACGCGCTCGGCGGCTTCGCGCGCTACTGGGAGGTCGCCGAGATCGTCCGCGTCGCGGCGCCGGTCCACCTCAAGTTCGCGCTGATCAACGCGCCCAACCACTACCCGGCCGGCCGCCACCACGAGGCGGCCGTCGTCGCCGGCGCCGTCGAGCGCGTCCGCCGCGCGCAGGCGGCGCTGGAGATCCTCGCCGACCTTGCGCCCGGCGCCGTCGTCTCGCCCGGCGGCGCCGGCGGCGCCGCCCGTGCGGCCGGCGCTTCTGGCGCGGCCCCTTCTTCCAACGAGAGCACCACCCATGTCTGAACACCGCATCTCCGACATCCGCGTGCGCCGGATCGGCTTCTCGCGCACGCCGAAGACCCTGCGGGCCCATCTCGTCAGCCCGCTCAGCGCGCACCCGGCCGCCGAGCCGGCCGGCGGCGGCAGCTGGTTCGGCGGCACCGCCCAGGTCGTCGTCGAGGTCGAGACCGACAGCGGCATCGTCGGGATCGGCACCGCCGGCGGCTTCAGCGCCGTGCCGGCGACCGTGATCGAGGAGCACCTGCGCCCGCTCGTGCTCGGCGCCGACCCGTTTGCGGTCGAGCGCAACTGGGACCTGATGTACCGCGCGGTCGCGCGGCTCGGCGTCAGCGGCGCCGTGCTCGCCGGCATCAGCGGCATCGACATCGCCTGCTACGACATCATGGGCAAGGCGCTCGGGGTCCCCGTCTACGAGCTGATCGGCGGCCGCAAGTGCGACCGCATCCCGGTCTACGCCAGCCGCCTCTACGCGCTCGACGACCTCGACGAGCTGGCCGAGGAGGCGCGCCGCTGGCGCGACGCCGGCTTCAAGCTGGTCAAGCAGCGCTTCGGCTTCAGCGCGGGCGACGGCGTCGCCGGCATCCGCCGCAACGTCGAGCTGGTGAAGACCGTCCGCGAGGCGATCGGCGACGACGTCGAGCTGGCCGCCGACGCCTACATGGGCTGGGACGTCGAGTACGCGCTGGAGATGGCGCGGCGGCTCGCCGACTTCGACCTCAAGTGGCTGGAGGAGCCGCTGCTGGCGCACGACGTCGGCGGCTACCGGCGCCTCTGCCGCGAGAGCCCGATCCCGATCGCCCACGGCGAGCACCAGTTCGGCCGCTACGGCTTCGCGCGCGTGATCGAGGCGGAGGCGGCGCACGTGCTGCAGCCCGACGTCAACCGCGTCGGCGGCATCACCGAGGCGCGCAAGATCTTCGCGCTCGCCGCCGCCCACGACCTGCCGGTCGTGCCCCACTCGAACGAGCTGCACAACCTCCACCTGGTGATCTCGCAGCAGAACGCCCCGATCGCCGAGTACTTTCCGGATGTCGAGCCCGACACCGGCAACGAGCTGTTCTGGAAGATCTTCGAGGGGGCTCCGGTCGCACAGGACGGTCACGTCGAGCTGAGCGAGCAGCCCGGTCTGGGCCTGTCGCTCCGCGAGTCGGAGCTCGAGCAGCTGACGACGAGCAATGCGTGAGAAGGAGACCCCCGTGAACTGGCACGTACGCGCGATGAAGGTCGGGCACTGGACGGCGGTGCCCGGACCCGAGCTGCACTGGATGAGCCATTGGGACGAGTGGCAGCAGGTCGACGTCCTGATGCTCGTCGCGAGGAGCGACGACGGCAGGGTCGCGCTCGTCAACACCGGCCCCGGCCAGGACTACCTGCCGTTCATGAACGACCACTGGTCGCGCGTCGTGCGCGAGGACTGCAGCTTCGACGTCGCGCCGGAGGAGCGGATCGAGGCGATCCTCGCCGCCAACGACCTGGCCGCCGACGACGTCGACTACGTCATCTGCACGCCGTTCCAGGCCTACACGGTCGGCAACCTGCCGCTGTTTCAGAAGGCCCGCATCTGCCTGTCGCGCAGAGGCTGGGACTTCTTCTTCCAGAACCCGTACCCGAACCACCCGCACGACTTCCGGCCGATGGTCTTCCCGCCGAGGGTGCTGCAGTGGCTCGTCTACGAGGCGCACGATCGGATCGAGCTGCTCGACGACGAGCACGAGCTGGCGCCGGGGCTGTCGACCTTCTTCACCGGCGTCCACCACCGCGCCTCGATCGCCGTCCAGTTCGAGACCGCGAAGGGGACGGTGATCGCCTCCGACGCCGCCTTCCTCTACGAGAACGTCGAGCAGAGCACGATCCTCGGCATCAACGAGAACATGTACGAGGCGCTCGACGCCTACGCCCGCTTCCGCCGCGACGCCGACCACTTCGTGCCGCTCTGCGACGGCCGCGTCTTCGACCGCCACCCGGGCGGTGTGGTCGCATGAGCGCCGCCGCCGTGCAGCAGAACGGCAAGGTCGCGCTGGTGACCGGCGCGGCGCGCGGGATCGGCCGCGGGATCGCGCTGCGGCTCGCCGCCGACGGCTACCGCGTCGCCGTCAACCACCCCAGCGACGACGACGGCCCCGACGAGACGCTGCGGCTGATCGCGGAGGCCGGCGGCGAGGCGGTCGGCGTCAAGGCCGACGTCGGCGTCGCCGAGCAGGCGCGCGGCCTCGTCGCGGAGGTCGTCGAGCGGCTCGGCCGCCTCGACGTCGTCGTCTGCAACGCCGGCATCTGCCCGTTCGGGCCGTTCGACGAGGTGACCGAGGAGACGTGGGACCGCACCCACGAGGTCAACCTGAAGGGGACCTTCCTCGTCAGCCAAGAGGCCTCGCGGGTGATGATCGCGCAGGGCGACGGCGGCCGGATCGTCGCGATCTCCTCGATCTCCGCGATCGCCGGCGGCTCGATGCAGACCGCCTACACGCCGACGAAGGCCGGCCAGGTGTCGCTGATGCGGTCGCTCGCGATCGCGCTCGGCCCGCACGGGATCACGTGCAACTGCGTCGAGCCCGGCACGATCCTGACCGACCTCAACGCCGAGGTCCTCGCCGACCCGGCGATGCGCGAGCACTACGAGTCGCGCATCCCGACCCGCACGATCGGCACGCCGGCCGACATCGCCGGCGCCGTCGCCTTCCTCGTCTCCGACGACGCCGCCTACGTCAACGGGACCGAGATCCTGGTCGACGGCGGCGCGCTCGTGAACCTCGCCTAGCAGGGAGCCTTTCCGATGAGCACCACCAACGACACCGCTGCCCAGTACGCGCTGGCCGAGCCGCTGCTCGACGAGCTGGAGGTCGTGACCGCCTCGTGGGCGTTCGGCAACGCCGGCACCCGCTTCAAGGTCTTCCAGCAGCCCGGCTGCCCGCGCAACGTCTGGGAGAAGCTCGACGACGCCGCGGCCGTCCACCGCCTCACCGGCGCCGCCGGCAGCGTCGCGCTGATCGTCCCGTGGGACGTCGTGCCCGACCCGCGGCAGCTGGTCGACGGGCTCGCGCAGCGCGACCTCAAGCCGGGCCCGATCCGCACCAACCTGTTCCAGGACGACGACTACATGCTCGGCACGCTCTGCCATCCCGAGCAGCGCGTCCGCGACAAGGCGATCGGCCACATCCGCGAGTGCGTCGAGCTGGCGCAGGCGGTCGGCTCCGACGTCGTCGGCATCTGGCTGCCGGACGGCACCAACTACCCGGGCCAGGACTCGATCATCGACCGCAAGCGCCGCCTGGAGGCGTCGCTGGACGAGGTCTACGCGCTCTTCCCGGACGACATCACGCTGCTGCTCGAGTACAAGTTCTTCGAGCCGGCCTTCTACTGGACCGACCTGCCCGACTGGGGCACGTCGCTGATGCACTGCCAGCGGCTCGGCGAGAACGCGAAGGTGCTCGTCGACATGGGCCACCACGCCGCCCACACCAACGTCGAGGGCGTCGTCGCGCAGCTGCTCGACGTCGGCCGCCTCGGCGGCTTCGACTTCAACAACCGCGCCTACGCCGACGACGACCTGATCGTCGGCTCCGTCGAACCGTTCGAGCTGTTCCTCGTGATGGACGAGCTGGTGACGAAGTGGGACGCGGCGAGAGAGGTCGTGCTGGCGCTCGACCAGAACCACAACATCGAGGAGAAGATCCCGGCGGTCGTCCGCTCGGTCCTCAACATCCAGGAGGCGGCGGCGAAGGCGGCGCTGATCGACCGCGCCGAGCTGAAGCAGGCGCAGGCGGCCGGCGACGTGCTCGGCGGCCATGAGCTGATCCTCGACGCCTACAACACCGACGTTCGCCCGCTGCTGGCGAGATGGCGGGCGC
>JAEXXR010000433.1 GCA_023405705.1 Actinomycetes bacterium | reverse complement strand
GCAGCCGCGCCGCGCGGATCGCCGCGGCCGCTCTCGCGACGTCGTACTCGGTGCGGTGCCAGACGGCCGTCCAGGCGTCCGTGTCGAGCATCAGCCAGGCGGCACGCGGGTCGCCGTCGCGCGGCTGACCGACGCTGCCGGGGTTGATCAGCCACTGGCCCTCGGAGACGTCCAGCTCCGTTCCGCCGGGCCGCTTCTCGCCGGTCGCGGGGACGCCGAGCGTGCGCGTGTAGGCGAGCGCGACGTGCGAGTGGCCGATCAGCGAGACGCGCTGGGGCATCACGTCGAAGCACAGCTCGGCCTGCAGCGGCGAGAGGACGTACTCCCAGACCGGGTCGCGCGGGCTGGCGTGGTAGAGGCCGGCGGCCTCGTCGAGCTTCTGCGGCTCCAGGTCGGCGAGGTAGTCGAGGTTCTCGGGCGAGATCTGCTCGCGCGTCCAGCGGGCGGCCAGCTCGGCGCCGCGCGTGAAGTCGTCGAGCTCCAGCGTGCCGACGACGGCGAGGTCGTGGTTGCCGGCGAGCGAGACGGTCGCGAAGCGGCGGATCAGCTCGACGCAGGCGTTGGGGTCGGCGCCGTAGCCGACGAGGTCGCCGAGGCACCACAGCTCGTCGGCGACCGCGGCCTCGACCGCGTCCAGGACGGCTTCGAGGGCTTGGCGGTTGCCGTGGATGTCAGAGACGACGGCGACGCGCATGCGGGGCGGAAGTCTTTCGCAGCGCGCTGGTGCGGCGCGCTGGTGCTATCCGGAATATCTGGTGCGGCGGGCTCTACGCGCGGCGCTGCTCAGCGCTCGCCGCGCGGATCGTCCGGACCGCCGAACTCGGGCAGGTTCTTGATGCCCTCGCTCGTCTGCCACTTCGAGTAGTTGTCCTCCATCGCGTCGATCAGCTCGCGCATGAAACGGGGGGAGAGGTTGACGCGCGAGACCACGACGCCGGGGATCTCGTCCTCGTCGACCTCATGGTCGACGCGCGCGAACGTGATCGTGAACTCGTACTCGGAGTGGCTCACATTCGCGAAGTTCGAATACACCCCCGCCATGATCTCCGGCGAGAAGTGAATGTTGATGTGGCGCTCTCGGTCGTCGTCCATGGGGCCTAGTATCGCAGTCGTGCGGATCACCGTCTTGGCCGTCGGAAAGCTGCGGCCCCCCTTCGCTGACGACGTTCAGCACTACCAGAAGCTGCTCGCGCGCCATGCGCGCGTGGAGCTCGTGGAAGTGCGCGAGGACGAGCAGGTCGCCAGACGCATTCCCGAGCGGGCGTACGTCTCGCTGCTGGACATCGGCGGCCAGGCCTACGACTCGGTCTCCTTCAGCCGGTTCCTGGAGGATCGCCGCCAGAGCGGCAGGGACCTCTGCTTCGTCGTCGGCGGGCCCTACGGCCTCCAGATCGACGCCGACCACAAGCTCTCGCTCGGCGCGCTGACGCTCCCCCACCAGCTCGCGCGCGTCGTGCTGCTGGAGCAGATCTACCGCGGCCACAAGATCCTCGCCAGAGAGCCGTACCACTACTGAGAGGGCGCCGGCGCGCCGGGCGAGGCGGTGCGCCGATACCCTCACGACCGTGACCCCGCTCCAGCACCTGAGAGCCGCCGTCGAGGAGGCGTCCGCCGCGCTGCGCGGCGACGGCGCCGCGGCGGGCGGCAGCGCCCCGACCGTCGAGCGCCCCAGACGGGACGGCTTCGGCGACTACTCGACCAACGCCGCGATGCTGCTCGCGCCGGCCGTCGGCAAGCCTCCGCGCGAGATCGCCGAGCAGCTCGGCGCCGCGCTGCAGGAGGCGCTCGGCGACGCGCTGGAGCGCTACGAGGTCGCCGGTCCCGGCTTCCTCAACCTGTTCCTCTCCGACGGCTGGTTCGACGGCGCGCTCGCCGACGTGCTGAACGCCGGCGCCGCGTTCGGCTCCGGCGAGGCGGCCGCGCCGGAGCGGATCCTCGTCGAGTTCGTCTCCGCCAACCCGACCGGCCCGGTCGTCGCGGCCAGCGGCCGGCACGCCGCCTACGGCGACGCGCTGGCGCGGATCCTCACCTTCCACGGCCACGAGGTCGAGCGCGAGTACTACCTCAACGACGCCGGCTCGCAGGTGCGCAAGCTCGGCGAGTCGGTCAAGGCGCGCGCCCGCGGCGAGGAGGTGCCGGAGGGCGGCTACGAGGGCGACTACGTCTTCGAGCTGGCGAGAGAGATCCCCGGCGCCGCCGACGGCGACCCGGATGAGCTGGCGACGCGGGCGGTCGAGCTGAACGCCGGGCGGATCAGAGCGACGCTGGAGCGCTACGGCGTCAGCTACGACCGCTTCTTCAGCGAGAAGTCGCTCTACGAGGGCGATCCGAGCCCGGTCAAGCGGGCCGAGGCGCGGCTGGAGGAGCTCGGCCACACCTATCGTCACGACGGCGCGCTGTGGCTGCGCACGACGACCTTCGGAGACGACAAGGACCGCGTGCTCGAGCGCTCCAACGGCGAGCCGACCTACTTCGCCTCCGACGTCGCGTACCTGGAGAGCAAGCGCGAGCGCGGCTTCACGCGCCAGCTGAACGTCTTCGGCGCCGACCACCACGGCTACATCGCGCGGCTGAAGGCGGCGATGGAGGCGCTCGGCGGCGATCCCGAGAAGCTCGAGATCCTGATCATGCGGCTCGTCCACTTCGTCGAGGCCGGCGAGCGCGAGAAGATGTCCAAGCGCCGCGGCATCTTCACGACGCTCGACGAGCTGATCGACGAGCTGGGCGTCGACGCGACCCGCTTCTTCATGCTGCAGCGCTCGCACGACACGTCGCTCGACCTCGACCTCGACCTCGCGCGCAAGCAGTCGAGCGAGAACCCCGTCTACTACGTCCAGTACGCGCACGCGCGGATCGCGTCGATGCTGGAGAGAGCGGGCGAGGCGACCGTCTCCGCTGCGCTGGCGTCGGCGGCGTCGGCGGGCGGATCGACCGGCCGCACCGAGCCGCTCGACCCGGCGGAGCGGACGCTCGTGAAGAAGCTGCTGTCGTTCCCGGCGGAGATCGCCGAGGCGGCCGACAAGCGCGCGCCGCACCGCCTGACCGCCTACGCGCTGGAGCTGGCGCAGGACTTCACCGCCTTCTACCGCGACTGCCGCGTGCTCGGCGCCGAGGGCGAGGGCGTCGAGGCGCAGCGGATCGCGCTGTCGGCGGCGGCGAAGCAGACGATCGCCGCGACGCTCGGCCTGCTCGGGGTGAGCGCGCCGGACGCGATGGCGCGCGAGCACGAGGGCTGAGACTCTCAGGCTGCGGCTTGGGGCTGCGGCTGGGTGCAGCTGCGGCTGCGCGCGGGCGCGGCTGCGGTTGGGCGCGGCGGTGATGCGCGGTCTGCCGCGGCTCCGCCGCTCAGTCGTAGCGCTTGAGGTCCTCGTCGAGCCGGCGCGCGTCGGCGTCGCTCAGCTCCGGGCTCAGCGGCGTCTGCTGGGCGGCGGCGAGCGCGGTCGCGCGCCGGCGCCAGCGCGGCAGGAAGATCGCCGCCAGTACGAGCGCGACGGCGACGACCGCGATCGGGACGAGGTAGACGGCGATGTTGAAGCCGTCGTCCTCGGGGAGGGCGAGGACGGCCTCGCCGTACTCGGCGACGAGCGCGGTCTTGATCTCGTCGCTCGTCTTGCCCTCGGCGATCAGCCCTCTGATCAGCTCGCGCTGTCTCTCGGCCTGCGGGCCGCCGGCGACGGCGAGCGACGTTCTGCAGGTGACGCACATCACCTGGCTCTCGATCTCGTAGAGCGTCGTCTTCTGGGCCGGCGCGTCCTGGGCCGCGGCAGTGCCGGCGGCGGGGGCGAGCGCGATCGCCAGCGCGACGGCGAGCAGCGTGAAGAGGGCGGCGAGCGGCGAGCTGACGCGGTGCGCGCGCATCGTCACTGCTGCGCCAGCAGGGTCGTGACGTGGTCGTCGACCCATTCCTGCGTGATCTGCTGACGCTGGAGGGCGGTGATCCGGCCCTGCTCGTCGATCACGAAGGTCTCGGGCAGGCCCTTGACCTGGAAGTTCTTCGACAGCGCTCTGTCGACGTCGCGCAGGACGGGGAATCTGACCCCGTGGTCGTCGAGGAAGCGCTGCGTGTCCGATCTGGCGTCGTCGACCGCGACGCCGATGACGGTGCCGCCGGCGGCCTCGAGCTGTCTCTGGACTCTGTTCAGCAGCGGCGCCTCCTCCTCGCACGGCGGGCACCACGAAGCGAAGAAGTTGACGACGATCGGTCTGCCTCTGTGATCGGCGATCGAGCTGGTGCCGCTGCCGTCGAGCAGGTTCAGCGTGACGCTCTGCGCCGCCGGCTGCTCGCCGCGCGCGACCGCCTGGTCCAGCGAGGAGTCGTCGCTCGTCTGGAGGACGCCGAAGATCAGCAGGCTGACGAGTGCGACTGCGAGGAGGGCGACGAGCCCGGGGACGACGAGGCGGCGCATGACGGCTTCCAAGGGTAGTGGT
>JAEXXR010000304.1 GCA_023405705.1 Actinomycetes bacterium | reverse complement strand
GAGCCGTGGGTGGCGGGCGACGTCGGCGCCGGGGATGCGGACGCGCACGGTCGCCGTGCCGCTCGCCGGCAGCGTCAGCGAGCCGCCGGGCGCGTCCGCGCCGCCGTCCACGCGCTCCCAGCGCCCGCTGGCCGGTCCGCTCATCGACTCTCCCGCCAACGCGATCGGCCGCCAGCACGCGGAGGTCACCAGCCGGCTGTCGCGCGCGACCTTCTCGACCACGATCGCCTTCGCCTGCTTGATCGCGGCGTCGCAGCGGCCGTCGGCGAGCATCGCCCAGTCGCAGAAGACGGCGCCCGGCAGCGCGACGTCACGGATCGGGCGGACGCCGTCGCCGAGCGGTCTGACGAAGGTGGAGTCGAGCTGCGAGTCGCCGATCAGCACGACCTCGCCGGCGGCGAACGGGCGCGGCGGCGTGCGCGTCGCCTCGACGACGCGGTCGCGCTCGTCGCGGGGGCGGCCGAGCATGTTCGTGAGGTCGGTCGGGCGGGTGATCTCACGGCCGGAGCGCAGGCCGGCCTGCTCTGCGAGGCCTGGCCGGATGCGGTCGAGCACCCGCCGCGCGAACAGCTCGCGCCCGCGGTGGTTCCAGTGGGTGTCGAGCTTCAGGAAGGTCGGCTGGCCTGCCTCCTCCAGCGCCTTCAGCGGCGGCCCGAGCGCCAGACCGCCGGGGCTCTGCTGCAGGCGGCGGTCGATCCGCTCCTCCAGCTCGGCGGCGCAGCGCTCCTGCGCGTCGTCGAGCGACGGGGCGTCGTCGCCGTGGACGAACAGCTTCGACGGCGGCACGACGACGGCGGTCCGCTTGCCGGCGGCGACGAGCGTCCGCGCGAGCGCCTCGGCGGCGTCGGCGGGGTCTGCGAGCGGCTCGCCCCCCGGCCGGCAGGGCGCCAGCTCGGGGACGTAGTAGAGCCAGCCGTCGCTGCCGATCGCGACGTCGGGGTTGGTGCTGTCCTTGAACAGGTCGAGTGCGATGCTCGCGTGCAGGTCGAGCGCGCGCCCGCGGCCGGGGAAGCGGTCGAGCAGCGCGGCGTCGATTCGTCTGAAGGTGTGCTCGTCGCGCACCGAGCTGCGGTTGATCGGCGGGAACTCCTCCTTCGCGCGGCTCTCCAGCAGCGGTTGGCGGTCGCCGAGCAGCCACAGGGCGGCAGGAAGCGAGAGCAGCAGGAACAGCCAGGCGGCGGGAAGCAGTCGGCGCATGTCAGAACTGGAAGTAGAGGAAGGGGGAGAAGGTCTCCGCGAAGGCGTAGACGAGCGCGAGCGGGAGCAGCACGCCGACGGTCGCGGTGCGCACCGCGACGGGCACGGTGCCGAGGCGCTCGCTGACCCAGCGGCCGCCGGAGATCGTGCCCGGCAGCAGCAGGACCGCGGCGGCGACCGCGAGCGCGGCGGTCGTCTGGTTGGTCAGCACCGCGTCGACCGCAGGCGTGAAACCGCCTTCGAAGGCGAACATCGCGGCGTAGTAGTCGAGCGCGAGGTCGAGCGACTCGGCGCGGAACAGGACCCAGCCGAGCAACACGATCAGGAAGGTGCTCGCGCGCCGCAGCGCCGCGTACCGGACTTCGCCGTCGACCCCGCGCCAGCCCATCCGCCGCTCGATCAGCATCCACGCGCCGTGGTAGAAGCCCCACAGCACGAACGCCCACGCCGCACCGTGCCAGAAGCCGGTCAGGGCGAAGACGATCAGCAGGTTGCGGTAGGTCGTCCGCTCGCCGCCGCGGTTGCCGCCGAGTGAGATGTAGACGTAGTCGCGGAACCAGCGCGACAGCGTCATGTGCCAGCGGCGCCAGAAGTCGGTGATCGAGACCGACGAGTAGGGGCGGTTGAAGTTCTCCGGCAGCCGGAAGCCGAGCATCATCCCGATGCCGATCGCCATGTCGCTGTAGGCGGAGAAGTCGAAGTACAGCTGCAGCGCGTAGGCGAGCGCGCCGATCCAGGCGGCGCCGGACGTCAGGTCGCCGCTGCCGGCGCTGGCGAAGGCGGCGTCGGCGACGGGCGCGATCTGGGCGGCGATCAGCACCTTCTTCGCCAGCCCCCACGCGAAGCGCGTCGCGCCGTCGCCGATCTGCTGCGGGCGCGGGCGCGGCTCGCGCAACTGATCCTGGATCTCGCGCAGGCGCACGATCGGGCCGGCGATCGAGCGCGGGAAGAGGAAGACGAACAGCAGCACCTGGCTCGGGTCGCGCTTCGCCTCCACGTCGCCGCGCCAGACGTCGACGACGTAGGAGATCTTCTCGAAGGTGAAGAAGGAGATGCCGATCGGCAGCGCGATCGAGAGGGCCAGCTCGCTGGAGGCGCCGAAGGCCGACACGAGCCGGTCGAGCTGCTCGGTGAAGAAGCCGGCGTACTTGAAGTACCCGAGCAGCGCGACGTTCTGGCCGACGCCGAGCGCGAGCAGCAGCGCGGCCGCGCGCCGGTCGCCGCGTCCGCGTGCGCGCGTGATCAGCAGCGCGAGCGCCCAGTCGACGAGCGTCGAGCCGATCACGACCAGCACGAATTCCTGGACGCCCCAGACGTAGAAGCCGACGCTGGCCGCGAGCAGCACGAAGCGCCGGTAGCGCGCCGGGGTGAGCCAGGTCGCTGCCAGGACCGCCGGCAGGAAGGCGAACAGGAACGTCGTCGAGCTGAAGACCATCGATGGTGAGAACGGCCATCTGACGGACGTCCCAAGACCATCTATCTCCGGTCTGAGGTGAGAGTTGCGGCCTCTGGCGCGTAGACGCTCGACGAGGCGTCCGCACGCAACCGATCATCTAGCATCGCTCCCATGCAGGAAGCACCGAGCTCTGCGCCGTGGCACGACGGTTCGGACGGGTCGCTGTCGATCCTCGTGGTCGACGACGAGGCCGACCTGCGCGAGATGCTGACCCGCTCCTTCTCGCGGGAGGGCCATCGCGTCACCGCGGTCGCCGACGGGCGCGCTGCGATCGACCGCGCCTCGACCGAGACCTTCGACGTCGTGCTGCTCGACGTCGCGCTCGGCCCCGGCCCTGACGGCTACGAGGTCTGCCGCACGCTGCGGGGGCGCCGCAACGTCGTCCCGATCATCATGCTGACCGCGCTCGACAGCGAGGCCGACGCGGTGCTCGGCCTGGAGGCCGGCGCCGACGACTACGTCACGAAGCCGTTCGGCCTCGCCGAGCTGCGCAGCCGCATCCGCGCCGTCCTGCGCCGCGCCGGCACGCGCCCGATGGCGAGCAACGGCGACATCGTCACGGTCGGGCCGATCCAGCTCGACCGCGCCCGCCGCGAGGTCTGCATGCACGGCGAGCCGATCCACGTCACCTTCTCCGAGTTCGAGCTGCTCAACGCGCTGATGGCCGATCCCGGCCGCCTGCGCAACCGCCAGGAGCTGCTGCGCGCGATCTGGGGTGACAGCGCCTACCGCGACCCGCGCGCGATCGACGTCCACGTCCGCCACCTGCGCGAGAAGCTCGAGCCCGAGCCCGAGCATCCCCGCCACATCGTCACCGTGCGCGGCGCCGGCTACCGGCTGCAGGCCGCCTAGGAGCCTGGATGCGGCGCCTCGGCGCGCTCGGCCTGCGGGGGCGGATCGTCGGGGCGCTCGTGCTGACCGCCGCGGTCACGCTCGCGGTCGCGGCGCTCGGGCTGCTGCCGCCGCTGGAGCGGCGGC
>JAEXXR010000268.1 GCA_023405705.1 Actinomycetes bacterium | reverse complement strand
GCGCCCGCGCTCGCACCGCTCTCCTGACGGTCCGCCCAGTCGCGTCGCGGCCCGAGCAGCAGTCGTCTGGCGCCCCATGAGGGCGTCCATCGACTGCTCCTCCGCGCGGCGCCGGTCGACGACCGCTGTGAGGCGGCGAGCGCGCCCCCACCGACCAGGGGCGGCCGCGAATGCGCGCCGCATCACGACCGACAGGAGCTTCAGATGACCACGACGACGCGCGCCGCGACTGCGGCGCTGATGAGCGCACTCGGCTGTGCCGCGCTCGCCGGCACGGCCGGGGCGCAGGCGACCGGCGCCTTGCCGCACGCGAGTGGGGCGGCGAAGCAGGCGAAGGCGAAGAGACAGCAGGCGGTCGCGATCGAGTTCGCGGCGGTCGCCGGCAACGCGCCGGTGCGCTGCGGGCAGCCGATCGCGGGGCTGGGGACGACGGGGGCGGCGGCGCAGCTGACCGACTTCCGCTTCTTCGTCTCCGACGTGAAGCTGCTGCGCAGAGACGGGCGCGCGGTGACGGTGAGGCTGCGCAGAGACTCGCCGTTCCGTGTCACCCGCGGCAAGGCGGCGGTGACGCTGATCGACCTGGAGAACGGGACCGGCGGCTGCGCCGGCGGGACGCGCGCGACGAACGCGTCGGTGCGCGGGACCGTGCCGGCCGGCGACTACGTCGGCGCGCGCTGGAGCGTCGGCGTGCCGTACGCGCTCAACCACAGCGACGCGACGACCGCGCCGGCGCCGCTCAACTCCGCGGCGATGGCGTGGTCGTGGCAGGTCGGGCGCAAGTTCACGAAGATCGAGGTGAGCGACCCGGCCGTCGCGGGCGCGGCGCCGTGGTCGGCGAGAACGTTCTTCGTCCACCTCGGCAGCACCGGCTGCGTCGGCAACCCGGCGACCGGCGCGACGGCCAGATGCGCCGCCGGCAACCGCGCCGAGATCGTGCTGAAGCGCTTCGACCCGAAGCGGCAGCGGGTCGCCGTCGACGTGAAGGCGCTGACGGCCGGCAACGACGTGACCAAGAACGGCGGCGGCGCGCCGGGCTGCATGTCGGCCGCGAGCGACCCCGAGTGCGGTGCGGTCTTCCGCGCGCTCGGGCTGAAGCTGACCGGCGGCGGGGCGGACGACGGCGGGATGGACCACGGCGACATGGGCGACGGCGGCATGGACCACGGCGCGATGGGCGGCATGGCCGCGGCCGCGCCGCAGCAGACGGTCTTCCGCCCGATCCGGCGATGAGCGAGAAGGAGGGCGCGCGCGGGCGGGACAGCGGCCGCGCGCGCGAAGTGCGCGATTCGCGTGATGCGAGCCGCCCGGCTGCCGGCCCCGTTCCCGTTCGCGCGCCGCGCGGTTCGCACGATGCGAATGACGCGGAACGCGTCTCGGCTCCGCACGAGCCGAGACGCCGCGCGTCGGCGCTCCACCGGCTCGCCGCCCGCCGGCTCGTGCTCGCGGCGATCGGCGGCGCGAGCGTGGGGCTGCACAGCCTCGCGCTCGCCCATACGCGGCCGCCGGCGAGAGTGCAGGCGTGGGAGTGGAGGGTGCCGGCCAACTTCCCGCAGCCGCGCGTGCCGAAGGCCAACCGGATGAGCAGGGAGAAGGTCGCGGTCGGTCGGCGGCTGTTCTACGACGCGCGCCTCTCCGGCAACGGGAGGCAGTCGTGCGCCTCCTGCCACCGGCCGGAGCTGTCGTTCACCGACGGGCGGGCGAGGGCGGTCGGCTCGACCGGCGAGGTCCATCCGCGCAACGCGCAGTCGCTGATCAACGTCGCCTACAACAAGACGCTGACGTGGGCCAACCCGGCGCTGGTGACGCTGGAGCGGCAGATGGAGGTGCCGCTGTTCGGCACGGACCCGGTCGAGATGGGCGTCACCGACGCCAACAGAGACCGGGTGCTGAAGCGGATCGCCGACGACCGCTGGTACGCGAGACGGTTCAGAGGCGCCTTCCCGGGCGCGCGCAGAACGGTCTCGTGGACGACGGTGATCCAGTCGATCGCGGCCTTCCAGCGCAGCATCGTCGTCGCCGGCTCGCGCTACGACCGCTACCTGGCCGGCAGAGCGAGGCTGACGGCGCCGCAGCGTCGCGGGATGAACCTCTTCATGGGCGAGCAGGCCGAGTGCCACCACTGCCACGGGACGTTCATCTTCAACGACCAGGCGACCTTCGTCGGGGCGGCGGACGAGCCGCCGCTGTTCCACAACACCGGGCTGTACAACGTCGGCGGGACGGGCGCCTTCCCGGAGCCGAACCGCGGCGTCTTCGAGCTGACCGGCAGAGCGAGCGACATGGGCGCCTTCCGCGCACCGTCGCTGCGCGACGTGGCGAAGACCGCGCCGTACATGCACGACGGCTCGATCAAGACGCTCGAGGAGGCCGTCGACCACTACGCCAGCGGCGGCCGCGTCATCGCAGAAGGACCGAACGCCGGCGACGGCCGCGCCAACCCGTACAAGGACCCGCTGATCGCCGCGATCAGACTGGACGCGCGCGACAAGGCCGACCTCGTCGCCTTCCTGAAGGCGCTGAGCGGGCCGGACCTGTCGAGGGACAGGCGCTTCAGCGACCCGTTCAGAGCAAGACGCAGGTAGGCGTGCGGCGCGCCGGCCCGCGGTGCCGGCGCGCTGCGCTCGTCCTAGCGGCTCAGCAGGGGCTCGATCCGACGCACAGTCTGATCGGCACCGCGCGGCTCCAGTTCGAGGCGCTGCCCGGGACGCTCGCGCCGACCGTCACCCAGCCGGAGGTCGACGGCATCGTCAGGACCGCCTGGCCGCTGCCGTTGGTCGTTCTCGAAGCGACGCCGCCGCTGCCCGCGACCGTGTAGCCGGACGGGGTGGAGGCGGGGCTCGGCGGGATGATCCAGTGGCCGGGGATGGTCGGGTCGGGCGTGCCGAAGATGTCGGTCGGCTTCCACGCCGTCAGCTGGATCGTGACGTTGCCGCCCGTTCTGATCGTGCCGCTGCCGACGCGCGCGACCTCGATCGGCACCGCGTCCGGGATGAACGTCGGCGAGGGGCCCGACTTGCCGGCCTGCCAGAGCAGCGTGTCGCCGTCTCTGAGGTGCAGGTCGCAGGCGCCCCAATCGGCGTAGTTGTTGTTGTGGTAGAGGATCCAGTACTCCTCGTTCGGGCTCCACGTGTGGCTCTCGCCCTCGATCGTCTCGACGTAGAGGCTGCGATCCCAGTCGCCTCTCGTCGCCGTCTCGGTCGCCGCGTAGGCGGTGTCGTCGGCGCACGTCTGCGGCATCGGGTTGCCGTCCCATGTGAGCGCTCTGCCGCTGCCGCTGCCGATCGTCACTCTGGTCGGCGCCAGCAGCGTGCTGGACTGACCCTCGACGCGGACCGTCACGTCGGCCGCCTGCGCGCCGAGCGGCGCAGCCGCCAGCGCGGCGACGCCGCAGACGATCCCGAGCACGGCCCGCCGCGCGGCGCCGCTTCCCTTCACTGACATACGTCCCCCTTCGGTTGGGTTGACTGGCAAGTTCCTCAGCGC
>JAEXXR010000217.1 GCA_023405705.1 Actinomycetes bacterium | reverse complement strand
GGCCGGCAGCGCGGCGCGGACCGGAACGGTCGCGGGACCGGCGACGACCAGCTCGCGGCCGGCGCGCCAGATCAGGTCGACGCAGCCGTCGGGCAGCACCCGCTGGCTGCGGGCCTTCCCGACCTCCTGGACCCATGCGCAGGCGAGCGAGCCGGCCAGCTCGGGCCGCGGCGGCAGCTCGCGGTAGCGCGAGGCCGGCAGCGACGCCGCGTGGGCGGCGTCAGTACTCGCGCGCGCTGCGGTAGACGTGGTACACCCCGAAGCAGGCGGCGGAGATCAGCGCGATCCACGCGATCGATCCTGCTCCCGTGTCCCACATGCGGCTGGTGCCGATGAGCGCGACCATGCCCGCCCCGAGCGAGGCGTAGAGGATCGCGCGATTGCGGTCGCCGAGGCCGTAGATGTCGGAGCGCCGCTCCCGGTACAGCCGCACCACGAGGAAGACGAGCGCGCCGAGCATGATCACGAAGAGCGCCTGCAGGATCGCGGTGCTCGCGTTCCCCCCGCCCGGCAGCACCGTCACCGCCGCGGCGAGCGCGAGGATGATGGCGACATTGCGGACGGTCTGACTCATCTCACCGCCTATTGCAGCACAAACGGCCGCCGCTACTGCAGCACGCGGTCGCGCTCGACGCCGAGCGCGTCGTTCGCGAGCGGCTCGACCACGTCCGCCGCGACCGGCGCAGCGGCGGGATCGGCGCCGTCGACCGGCTCCGGCGCGAAGCGGTAGCCGACGCCGAAGTGGGTGTGGATGTAGCGCCACTGCGGCGAGGCGCGCTCGAGCTTCTGGCGCAGCTTGCGCACGAAGACGTCGACGGAGCGGTCGCCGTGGGCCATCGCGTAGCCCCACACGCGCTGGTAGATCGTCTCGCGCTCCAGCACCTGGCCGGCGTTGCCGGCGAGCAGGCGGATCAACTCGAACTCGCGGCGCGTCAGGTCGAGGCTGCGCGAGCCGACGAAGGCCTGGAACTGGTCGGGGCGGATCGCGATCTCGCCGGCCTCGACGATCGGGCGCTCGACCGGCGGCGCGGCGAGGCGGCCGCGGCGGACGATCGCCTCGATGCGGGCGACCAGCTCCTCCGGGTGGCACGGCTTGCCGAGCCAGTCGTCGGCGCCGATCCGCAGCGCGCGCACGCGCTGGGCGACGGTCGAGGGGCCGGTGCAGACGATCACGGGCAGCGCCGGCAGCGCGGCGCAGACCTGCTCCAGGTAGGCCCAGCCGGGCGCCCCGAGCACGGCGAGGTCGATCACGAGCGCGCCGAGGCGCATCGCGACCAGCTCCTCGACGGGCACGGCGCCGCTGAGGATCCGCTGCTGCCAGCCGCGCGCACGGACGCGCTTCTCGACAACCTGGAGGAAACCGCTGTCGCCATCGATGATGGCCAGCCGGAGCGGGGCCGTCCGCGACCCCGAGGCGTGCGACTCGTCGAAGGGGGACGTCGCAGCCGCGGTGAATGCCGTCGTCATGGTGAGCACAGTCTAAAGCCCTCCGGCGGCGGCCGAAGCGCCGATCCCGCCGTGGTCACAAGTCGTTCACAAGTGGCGAAGGCGAGCCCGGAACCAGCGGGGCGAAGCGTTCCGAATCGGTGGAACGCCGTTCGCCGGGCACCCAAGCGACCGGAACCCGGAGCGGCGCGGACGGTCAGCTCGGGCGGATCTCGGAGGCGTCCGAGAACTCGCGGAAGAGGCCGGTGACGACGAAGGCGGTCTGCTCGCCGATGTCGACGGCGTTGTCGCCGATCCGCTCCAGGCAGCGCGAGACGAGCGTCATGTGCATCGCCCACTCGCGCAGCTCCGGGTCGTCGCCGATCGAGACGGCGCGGGCGAAGATCTCCTTGTTGAGCGCGTTGACCTCGCGGTCGAGCGTCACCAGCTCCTCCGCCAGCGCGACGTCGCGCTCGCCGAAGGCCCGCTGCGCCTGCAGCACCTGCGCTCTCACCAGCCCGCCCATCCGCAGTATGCGGTCGAGCAGCAGCGCGTCGCAGACCGGCTCGTTGCCGTCGAGCGGCACCATCTTCGCGATCGTCACGCACTGGTCGCCCATCCGCTCGACGTGACGGATCACGTGCAGCAGCGCCGCGACGACGCGCAGATCGCCGGCGACCGGCGCCTGCAGCGCCAGCAGCGACAGGATCGCCTGGTGGGTCTCGAGGTAGCGGCCGTCGATCCGGTCGTCGTCGGCGACGACGACGCTCGCCAGCTCCATGTCGTGCTCGCGCAGCGCCTCCAGCGCGCGGTCGATCGCGAGCACGACGAGGTCGAGACCGGACAGCGTCTGCTGCTCGATCTGGGTCAGCTGATCGTGGTACTCCTGCCGCATCTGGACCATGTGAACGGTCAATGGTCCTCCTTTCGCGCTCACGAGCGCGTCAGCAGCTCGGCGCTGACCGTCGCGAGGCGCAGCGGATCGGGCCGGTGCGGGGCCGCGATCTCCAGCAGCAGCGGGGCGTCGTGGTTGCGCAGCAGCGGCGCGAGCGCCCGCCACGGCAGCGTCCCGCGCCCCGGCGGGAGGTGCAGGTCGAGCCGCAGCGGGACGATCCCCGGCGGCGTGCCCGGCCCTCTTCGCACGCCGAGGTTGTCGTGCACGTGGAAGAGGACGACGTCGTCGAGCGAGGCCGCGATCGCCTCCGTCAGCGGCGCGCCGCCGGCGGCGGCCCCACGGTCGAGCTGCGCGGTCAGATGGGCGTGGCCGAGGTCGAGCGCCATGCCGACCGCCGGCGAGTCGATCCGCCGCACCAGCTCCCGAACCCACGCGACCGTGTGCGACAGCTCGCGGCGGGCCGGCGGGACCGGGTAGGCC
>JAEXXR010000139.1 GCA_023405705.1 Actinomycetes bacterium | reverse complement strand
AGCCGGTGGTCCTCCGGCAGTGCCGCCACCAGCGGCTCCCTCGCCACCACGACCTGGTCCAGCCGCGGGTCGTCGAAGGGGAGGTAGAGGAAGCAGAGGTCGAGCGCGCCGGCGTGGAGCTGGGCGGCCAGCTCGTCGGGCGGCAGCTCGCGCAGGAACAGCTCGACGCCCGGATGCCGCTGCCGGAAGGCGCGCAGGTGGCCGGGCAGCGTCGAGGTCGACGCCGAGGGGATGAAGCCGATCGTGAGGCGGCCGGCCTCGCCCTCGCCGGCGGTCCTCGTCGCGCTCAGCGCCTGCTCGATCTGGGTCAGCAGGCGGCGCGACTCCTCCAGCAGCAGCTCGCCGGCGTCGGTCAGCGCGACCTGGCGGCGGCTGCGGTCGAAGAGGGCGACGCCCAGCGCGGCCTCCAGGTTCCTGATCTGCGTCGACAGCGGCGGCTGGGCGATGTGCAGCCGCTCGGCCGCGCGCGTGAAGCTCAGCTCCTCGGCGACCGCGACGAAGTAGCGCAGGTGGCGCAGCTCGACGTCCATACGCCGAGGATATGGGAGACGCCGAAAACGAGTATTGGACAGATACGACGCCGCGCGCGAGGCTGTCGCACCATGGTCTCCGTCTGCTCTCCCGCCGAGGCGCTCTCCCACGTGCAGCCCGGCGACACCGTGATGGTCGGCGGCTTCGGCCTCGTCGGCGCGCCGCTGACCCTGATCGCGGCGCTGCTCGAGGCCGACGGCGCGCGCGACCTCACGGTCATCTCCAACAACCTCGGCGAGCCCGGACGCGGCCTCGGCAGGCTGCTGCCGGCGAGACGGGTCCGCAAGGCGATCGGCTCCTACTTCACCTCCAACCGCGAGGTCGTCGAGGCCCATCTGAGCGGCGAGATCGAGGTCGAGCTGCTGCCGCAGGGGACGCTCGCCGAGTCGATACGGGCCGGCGGTGCCGGCATCGGCGCCTTCTACGTCCGCACCGGCGCCGGCACGCTGCTGGCCGAGGGCAGGGAGGAGCGGGTGATCGACGGCGAGCGCTACCTGCTCCAGTTCCCGCTGAAGGCCGACGTCGCGCTCGTGCGTGCGCACAAGGCCGACAAGCTCGGCAACCTCGCCTACCTGAAGACGGCGCAGAACTTCAACCCCGACATGGCGACCGCCGCGAAGACGGTGATCGCCGAGGTCGACGAGATCGTCGAGGTCGGCGAGCTGCCGCCCGAGGCGATCGCCACGCCGCACCTGTTCGTCGACCACCTCGTCCGCTCGGAGGGCGTCACCGCATGAGCAGCTCCGTCTCCGTCGCGATCGCCCAGCGCGTCGCCGCCCACCTGACCGACGGCGAGGTCGTCAACCTCGGCATCGGCATCCCGACGCTGGTCGCCGACCACCTCCCGGACGGCGTCGACGTCGTCCTGCAGACCGAGAACGGGGTGCTCGGCGTCGGCCCGACGCCGCCGGAGGACGAGATCGACAGAGACCTCGTCAACGCCGGCAAGCTGCCGATCACGGCGCTGCCCGGCGCCTCCTACTTCGCCAGCTCGGCGTCGTTCGCGATGATCCGCGGCGCCCACGTCGACACCGCGATCCTCGGCGCGCTCCAGCTCGACGAGCAGGGCCGGATCGCGAACTGGTCGATCCCGGGCAAGCCGATCCTCGGCGTCGGCGGCGCGATGGACCTGCTCGTCGGCGCCCGCCGCGTGATCGTCGCGACGACCCACCTGGCGAAGGACGGCTCGCAGAAGATCGTCGCCGAGACGGCCTTCCCGCTGACCGCCGACCGCCCCGTCGACCTGATCGTCACCGAGCACGCGACCTTCGCCGTGCGCGACGGCGGGCTGGTGCTGATCGACGTCGCCGAGGGGACGTCGGTCGAGTGGGTGCGGGAGAACACGGGCGCGGCCTTCACGGTGGCGCTGGAGTCGGGTGCGGAGCAGGAGGCGGTGCGATGAGCGGGCAGCTGAACGAGGCGTGGATCGTCGAGGCGGTCCGCACGCCGATCGGCCGGCTCGGCGGCGCGCTCGCCGCCGTGCGCCCGGACGACCTCGCGGCGCTCGCCGTCGGCGAGGCGGTCCGCCGCTCCGGCGTCGACCCGGCGACGCTGGAGGACGTCGTGCTCGGCTGCGCCAACCAGGCCGGCGAGGACAACCGCGACGTCGCGCGCATGGCCGGCCTGCTCGCGGGCCTGCCGGAGTCGGTCGGCGGCACGACGATCAACCGCCTCTGCGGCTCCGGCCTCGACGCGATCTCCTACGCGGCGCGGGCGCTGATGGTCGGCGACGGCGACGCCTTCGTGGCCGGCGGCGTCGAGTCGATGAGCCGCGCGCCGTGGGCGGTCGCCAAGCCGGCGAAGGGCTTCGCGACCGGTCCGAACACGATGGAGGACACCTCGCTCGGCTGGCGCTTCGTCAACCCCGAGATGGAGAAGCTGGGCCACACCGACTCGCTCGGGCAGACGGCCGAGAACCTCGTCGCCGAGCGGCCCTCGGCGGTCACCCGCGCGGCCCAGGACGCCTTCGCGCTGCGCAGCCACGAGAAGGCGCTCGCGGCGCAGCAGGCCGGCCGCTTCGACGGCGAGCTGGTGCCGGTGACGGTGAAGGAGCGCAAGGGCGAGCGGATCGTCGAGCGGGACGAGGGACCGCGCGCCGACAGCTCGCTGGAGAAGCTGGCCGCGCTGAAGCCGGCGTTCGTCAAGGACGGCAGCGGCACCGTCACCGCCGGCAACTCCTCGACGCTCAACGACGGCGCCGCCGCGCTGGTGCTCGTCTCGCCGGCCTACGCCCGTCGACACGGCCTGACCCCGCTGGCGAAGATCCGCTCGATCGCGACCGCCGGCGTCGCGCCCCGCGTGATGGGGATCGGCCCGGTGCCGGCGACCGAGAAGGCGCTGGAGCGGGCCGGGATCGGTCTCGCCGACGTCGGCCTGATCGAGCTGAACGAGGCGTTCGCCGCCCAGTCGCTCTCCGTCCTGCACGACTGGGGCGTCGACTTCGACGACGAGCGCGTCAACGTCAACGGCGGCGCGATCGCCGTCGGCCACCCGCTCGGCTGCTCCGGCGCCCGCCTCCTCACCACCCTCGTCCACGAAATGCGGCGCCGCGACGACGTCACCTTCGGCCTCGCCACCATGTGCATCGGCGTCGGCCAGGGCATCGCGGTGCTCGTGGAGCGCGCCTCCTAGATCACACTCACCCCAGCTCCACCCGCAGCCCGCTCAGGTCGACCAGCGGCCGGGCGAGCTGGGTGTCGTCGCCGGCGAACAGGGAGACCTCGAGGGACCAGGCGTCGCCTGCGGCCGGGACGAGCGCCTGGGCGGTGAGCCAGGCGCTGGCCTGGGCGGCGGCGGAGGCGGCGAGCGTGCCGAGGTCAGCACCGGTGACGGTCACGAGCGGGACGTAGAAGACCGGCAGCAGCTGGACGAGCGGGGCGGTGCCGTCGGCGGAGGGGACGAGCTGGCGCTCGTAGCGGCACAGCAGGCGCAGGCGGTAGCTGCCGGGGAGCACGGTGCCGGAGACCGACAGCAGCTCGGTCAGCGCCGCTCTCAGCGGCCCGCCGAGGTCGAGGCCGCTGCCGATCGGTCTGCTCACCGTCGCGGTCAGCAGCGGGATCGCCGCGTTGGCGAAGGAGACCCATGGGGTCGTGTAGACGAAGGCGTCGGCGGTCGGGGCGGTCGTGACGAGCGAGGCGTTGCGGCGGACCGAGGCGGACGTGGCGCCGTTCTGCCAGCGGACCGCGTCGCGGTAGAGCGGCTGGTTGCCGGGGCCGTCGACCGGCTCTCCCGGGAAGGCGTAGCGCTGCTCCAGCGCGACGAACGCCGGCACCTGGCCCTCCGGGTAGTAGTAGCGCTTCGACGGCTGGGCGCCGGTCGCGGGCGCGTCGGAGCGGAGCGGTCTGCCGTCGCCGTGGCCCTCGACGACGATCTGCGGCCACGGGATCTGCGCGTCGCTGGCGGAGACGGCGGTCAGGTCGACGGTCGCGAGATGGGGGACGGGGCCGTCGAGGTCGTAGGTCGGGTCGAGACGGAAGACGTAGCGGGCGGCGTCGTCGTCCGCGAGCAGCTCGGCGTGCGGTCTTCTCGCCGAGAGCGCGGTCGCGATCCCGTTCACCATCGTCGCGAACGTCCCGACGACGGCCGCCAGGCGCGGGTCGTCGCTGCCGGGCGCGAGCTCGCCGAGCGCGGCCGCGTCGTGCTGGAGCTGCGGCCAGGCGGCGGAGAACTGCGCGAGCGCGGCGAACAGCGCCGGGTCGACCCCCTGCGCGCGCAGCTGCCCGGCGGAGGCGCCGCCGAAGACGACCTCCAGCGACATCTCGTCCTGCGCGGCGGCCGCATGCTGGACGCCGGCCTCGAGCTTCCACTGCTTCGCGGCCGTGATCGTCTGCGGGTCGGCGGTCCCGGCGGCCGCCTCCAGCTCGGTCACGAGCGGCAGCTGCGGGTAGGCGCGCAGCGGGATCGGCACGTCGGTCTGGCCGGCGTGGAGCTGGACGGCGCCGCCGAGCGCCTCGTCGCCGAGCGGCACGCCGAACTGGAGCCACTCGGACGCCTGGTAGCCGCGTGCGCCGGGGACCGCCTCGATCTGGAACTCGACCTCGGAGACGGCGTAGGAGAGGTCGAGGAAGAGGCTCTTCCAGCTCGTGTCGGCGCTCGTCCCGAACAGCGTGCTGAGCTGCTGGGTCCCGTCGGAGAGCGGCAGCTTCGCGGTCGACAGCGACAGCGCGGGCTGCGGCTGGATCCCGTGCAGCGCGGTCGCGGCGAAGATCCCGGCGCGCGTCACGAGCAGCGCGTCGGTCGCCAGCCCGGCCGGCGTCGTCGACAGCGCGGCGGCGACCTGGGCGATCGACTCCGGGCCTCTCACCGTGTAGCTGCCGCCGGCGGCCACTCTCAGCACCACGCCGGGGACGAAGACGCCGCCGCGGTCCTCGTTGGCGACGGCGACGGTCGCCGGGTCGGTCGCGAAGTAGTCGGCGAGCGTCGAGAAGCTGTCGGCCGCGACCGGGGTGCGCGCGATCCGCGCGATCGCGAGCGTCGCGCCCGGCCGCAGCAGCCCGCTGCCGGAGACGACCGCGATGCCGGCCAGCAGCGCCGCGACCGACGGCGCTCTCAGCGGCGCCAGCAACGACCGCAGCGTGTCGCCCGCGGCGATCGTGTGGTCCGGGGAGCCGTCGTAGGAGACGACCGTCCCGGGCGCCAGCAGCTCCTGCGTGTCGGCGAGCGCGTCGGCGAGCACCGGGACGCTGACGCCGAACCAGGCGAGCAGTTGCGGCACCCCGTCGCCCGCGACCGCCTGGAAGCGGTCGGCGACGAGCGCGCCGGAGAGGCGCGGCGGGATCGGGTCCAGCGGCGAGAAGCAGCGGACCGGGACGCCGGCCGCCAGCAGCGTCGCGTCGGGCGCGACGCTGGGGTCGCCCGCGACGGTCGCGGCGTCGCTGTTCAGCTGCGCGGCGACGCGGCGCAGCGTGTCGCCGGGCTGGACGACGTAGGAGCTTCTGCCGAGCGCGACCGTGCGCCCGGCCGCGAGCAGGCCTCTGACGTCCTGGGTCGCGACGCCGACCGCGCCGGGCGTCGTCGCACACAGTCGCGCGAGCGCGTCGAAGCTGTCGCCCGCGGCGACCGTGTGCTGCAGCGGCGCGTACGGCAGCGCGGTCGACGGCGCGAACAGGCCGCCGCCGTCGGTCACGCTCAGCCCGCCCGGCAAGGCGGTGACCGCGACGCCGAAGCCGCTCGCCAGTCCAGAGAGCGTCGTGTCGGCGCCGATCGTCGCTCTTCTGCCGCCGTAGGCGACCGCCGCGCCGACGCGCAGCACGCCGGCCGCGTCGGCGAGCGCCTCGGCGACCGCCTCCGGGCTGACGCCATAGGCGCTCGCGAGCTGGGCGAAGCCGTCGGCCGTCCCGGTCGTGACGCCGCTGCCGAACGGCGAGGAGACGGTGACGGGGAACTGCACGATCGCGTCGGTCGTGTACGCCGTCGTCAGCGACGTGAGCATGCTCTGGTAGAGCGTCTCCCGCGCGGCCGCGAGCCCGTCGGCGCTCGGCGGGCCGGCGTCGAGGATCTCGGCGACGCGGTCGCGCAGCGCTCCCGCGATCGTCTGCTTCGCGCCGACGAGCAGGTCGAAGGCGGTGCGGTCGAGCCGCCAGGCGGGCGCGGCGGTCGCGGGCGAGAGGACGAGGTCGACCGCCTCCAGCGCGCTGCGCAGCCAGGCGTCGAGGTCGACGGCCGAGAAGGTCCGCTCGACGGCGTCGCCGAGTCTGCCGGTCGCCGGGTCGTAGCCCTGCACCGGCACCGTTCCGCCGGCCAGCTCGCGGCTGACCGGGGCGAGCGCGTAGAAGCGCGGCGCGCTGCCGTCGAGCGCGACCGACGCGATCCCGTCGGCGCCGAAGTCGGCGACCC
>JAEXXR010000112.1 GCA_023405705.1 Actinomycetes bacterium | reverse complement strand
AGATGGCGAACGCGATCCGCGCGCTGACCGTCAACCGCGGCCACGACCCGCGCGAGTTCACGATGGTCTCCTTCGGCGGCGCCTGCGGCCTGTTCGCGGCCGAGATCGCGCGCGAGTGCGACGTCGCCCGCGTGGTCGTACCCGCGGCCGCGTCGGTCTTCTCGGCCTTCGGCCTGCTGCACGCCGACTCGATCTTCACCGCCGTGCAGACGACGCCGTGGAGCTTCGCGCAGAGCGCCGACGAGCTGGAGCAGGCATACGCGGGCCTGGAGGCGCGCGTGCAGGAGTGGTTCGCCGCCGACGCGATCGCGGACGGCGCGCGCGAGGTCGTGCGCGAGGCCGACATGAAGTTCGCCGGCCAGGTCTTCGAGGTCACGACGACGCTGCCCGAGGCGGCCTTCACGGACGCGCTCAAGGACGACGTCCGCCAGCGCTTCATCGCCGACTACGAGAAGGAGTTCGGCGCCGGCACGGCCTGGACCGAGGCCGAGATCGTCGTCACCAACACGCGCGTGAAGGGGATCGGCCGGTTCGGCTCCGACGCCGACGCGCCGCTGCGGCTGACCGTCGAGGAGGGCGGCGGCCAGCGCACCCGCGAGATCGTCGAGCCGATGACGGGCGCCCGCCGCACCGTCGAGGTCCACCGCGGCCTGGCGCCGGGCGAGCGCCGCGATGGCCCCTGCGTCGTCGAGGAGCCCGACACGAACATCTACGTCCCCGACGGGGCGGTCGTGCAGCGCGCCGCGCCCGCCAACTACGTCATCGACCTCCCCGCGCGCGGCTGAGCGCCCGGCGGCGGCGAGAGGAGAGAACCGAGCATGAGCACCACCGACCTGGCGCCGACGACGGCCGCCGAGCGCGCGCACGACCCCGTCACGCTCGAGGTGATCCGCATGCGCCTCGACGCGATCGTCGACGAGATGGCGATCGCGATGATGCGCTCGTCCGGCTCGCCCGTGATCACCGAGTCGGGCGACTTCAACACCGCGCTGTTCGACGCGCAGGGGCGGATCTACGCCTACTCCAACTACGTCCAGTTCCACATCGGCTCGGCGAAGGTCGCGCTGCAGGGGCTGCTGGAGGCGGTCCCGGTCGAGCAGATGGCGCCCGGCGACGCCTTCATCTCCAACGACTCGCACACCGCCGGCTCGACCCATCCGCCCGACGTCTCGGTGATCACGCCGATCTTCCACGGCGAGCGGGTCGTCGCCTTCGCGCAGTCGCAGGCGCACCTGCTCGACGTCGGCGGCATGAACCCGGGCGGCTTCGCGCCGAGCGCGGTCGACTGCTTCGCCGAGGCGCTGCGGATGCCCCCGGGCGTGAAGATCTACGAGCGCGGCGAGCCGGTCGAGTCGGTGCGGCGGATGATCGTCAACAACATCCGCCTTCCCGTCCCGTTCTGGAACGACGTGCGCAGCCTCGTCGCCGCCAACAACACCGGCGCGCGCCGGCTGCAGGCGACGATCGCCGAGTTCGGCGAGGCCGACTTCGGCCGCTACGCCGACCTCGCGATCGAGGCCGCGCACGAGGTCGTCGCCGAGCGCGTGCGCGCGCTGCCCGACGGCGTCTACGAGGCGACCGAGTGGCAGGAGGGCGACGGCAAGACCGACGAGCTGCGGCCGATCCGCTGCCGGCTGACGGTCGACGGCGACCGGATGGAGCTGGACTTCTCCGCCTCCAGCGAGCAGACCGACGGCTTCGTCAACTGCTCCTACGGCGCGCTCGTCGGCTCCGTCGCGACCGCGCTCAACCCGGTGCTGGCGTGGGACCTGCCGTTCAACGAGGGCGTGATCGGCCCGATGACGGTGCTGGTCGCGGAGCGCAGCATCGTCAACCCGGCGGTGCCGGCGCCGGCCTCCAACGGCCACCTGACCGTCGGCGCGCGCGTGACGCGCCTTGTCACGCTGCTGCTCAACCGCGTCGTCGAGCGCAGCGCCGACCCGGCGCTGCGCGAGCGGGCGCAGGGGATCTGGGCCGACTCGTGGACCGGCGGCATCTCGGCCGGGACGCGCTCGGACACCGGCGAGTACTTCGTCCTCTTCAACATGGACGGCGGTTTGATGGGCGCCGGCGCGCAGCCGACCGGCGACGGGCTCGACGGCTCGGGGATGATCACGCAGATCAGCAACATGGTCCCGGACGTCGAGATGAACGAGCTGATGTATCCGGTGCTGTACCTGTGGAAGCGGGTCGACTCGGCGACCGGCGGCCCGGGCGCGCAGCGCGGCGGCCTCGGCGTCGACTTCGCCTGGACGCTGTGGAACTGCCCGGAGGTGCTGCACACCGTCTTCCTGCCGTGCGCGCAGGTGCCGGCCGGCGGCTACGGCGGCGGCTTCCCGGGCGGCGGCGGCGAGCAGGCGATCCTGCGCGGGGTCGACGTCGGCGGGGCGATCGCTCGCGGGGAGGCCGCTGACGCCGAGCGGCTCGACCCCGACGCGGTCGAGCTGTGCGAGGTCGTCGCCGAGCGCGTGCGCGCGCTGCCCGACGGCGTCTACGAGGCGACCGA
>JAEXXR010000071.1 GCA_023405705.1 Actinomycetes bacterium | reverse complement strand
GGGTCGCCGTGGGGGAGGGCGGCGAGCGCGGCGACGGCGCGGTCGTGGTTGCCGCGCAGCGTCTGCACCCCGAGCACGATCAGCCGCTCGGCCGTCCCGCGCGGGTCGAGCGGGCCGGAGACGCAGTCGCCGAGATCGAGGAAGCCGGAGGCGCCGGCGGCGCGCGCGTCGCCGATCACCGCGTCGAGCGCCCAGCGGTTTCCGTGCACGTCGGCGATGACGGCGACGGGGCAGGGAGAGGCCATCCTGTCAGCATGACGGACGCGGGCGGCCCGTCGCGCGCACGCGAGGATGCCCGTAGAGCGGCGCTTAGGTTACCCTAACGGCCTATGACGACCATGCGCGCGCCGAACCCCGACCACAAGACGTCGTTCCAGTACTTCCCCGAGCCGCTGGAGCCGGTCGAGCCGGGTCAGCGCCGCACGCCGGCCGAAGAGGCGCGCACGCTGCTCGCGCACTCGGACGTCGCGACGCTCGCGACGCTGAGCGAGGACGGCACCCCGTGGGCGTCGATGATCATGTTCGGCACGCTGGCGGACGGGTCGCCGGTGCTGATGGTCTCCACGCTCGCCGAGCACGGCCGCAACCTCGAGCGCGACCAGCGCGGCTCGATCTCCGTCATGTCGCCGCGCAGAGGCTCCGATCCGCTGCAGAACGGCCGCGTCACGCTCGCGGGCGTCTTCGAGAAGCCCGAGGGCGAGCGCTTCGAGCAGGCGCGTCAGGCCTGCTACGACGCGATGCAGTACGCGAGAACGTACGAGAAGCTCGGCGACTTCTCGATCTGGGTCCTCAACGTCGACCGCGTCCGCTGGGTCGGCGGCTACGGCGTCATGGGCTCCGACGACGCCGCCTCCTACAAGACGGCCGAGGTCGATCCGACCGCCGGCAACGCCGAGCACGCGATCGAGCACCTCAACGACGACCACGCCGACGCGCTGCTGCTGATCGCGCAGAAGCTCGGCGGCTACCCGGACGCGACCGCCGCGGTCTGCACCGGGATCGACCGCTACGGCATGGACCTCTCGATCGACACGCCGCGCGGCAAGGCGCCCCAGCGGATCGGCTTCGCCGAGGCCGCGACGGAGGCCGACGGCCTGCGGATGGCGACCGTCGAGCTGGCCAGACGGGCCCGCACCGCCTGAGAACCAGAGAGAGCTGGCCGGCGGCGAAACTCCGGCCAGCTTCTTCGGTTACCCTAATTAGGTCGGCCTAAACATGCGGCCGCCCGTGATTTGAAGACTCAGACGCCGAGAGGAACCACATGATCGTGGTCATGAACGTGGTCAGCGCCGCCGAAGGGCGCGAGGCCGATTTCGAGGAGGCCTTCCGCAATCGCGAGAGCCACCTCGCCGAAGTCGACGGGTTCCTCGGCTTCGAGCTGCTGCGCCGCGAGGGTCAGAACGAGTACCTCGTCAGCAGCCGCTGGGCGAGCCGCGAGGCGTTCCAGGGCTGGCTCAGAAGCGACGCCTTCAGAAAGGCCCACTCCGGCGACGCCGGCCGCGGCCAGCTCTCGCACGGCAACGAGATCCGCACCTACGAGGTGCTGCAGAGCGAGGCGCCCGCATGAGCCGCCGCCCGCTCCGCGTCCTCGCGGCGCTCGTCGCCGCCGCGCTGCTCCTGCTGACCGCGACGACCGCCGCGCAGGCGCAGTCCGGCTCGCGCATCGTCGCGCTCACCCCGTTCACCGCCAACGCGCTCGCCGGCCTCGGCGTCAAGCCGGTCGCGATCGGCCAGCAGCTCGGCGGCCACAGCAAGCTCGTCCGCGGGCTGAAGGGCGTCAAGTCGCTCACGCTCTCCCATCCGCTCGGCCCCAACCTCGAGGAGCTGGCACTGCTCAACCCGCAGCTCGTGCTCTCCGCGCCGACGTGGAGAAAGGGCACGCAGGGGATGAAGGAGCTCGGCATCCGCGTCGTGGAGATCGAGCCGACGAAGGTCGACGACGTCCCGCGGCAGACCGAGTTCATCGGCAGCCTCGTCGGCAGACGCTCGCAGGCGAAGCGCCTCGCCGACCAGCAGCGCAGACACATCACCGCGGCGAAGAAGGCGGCGAAGAGAAAGCCGACCGTCCTCGTCGTGCTCGGCGTCGGCCGCAAGCCGTACGCCTTCCTGCCCAGCAGCTGGGGCGGCGACCTCGTCAAGGCCGCCGGCGGCCGGCTGCTGACCCAGGGCCTCAGCGGCTCGGGCGGCTTCGCCTCGATCTCCGACGAGATCGTCGTCAAGCGCAACCCGGACGTGATCATCGCCGTCCCGCACGGCACGCCGAGCAACATCCCGGCGATCACCGACTACCTGCGCGACAACCCCGCCTGGAAGAACACGAAGGCGGCGCGCAACAAGAGAATCTACGTCTCGACCGACAACACGATGCTGCAGGCCTGGACCAGCGCGGCGCAGTCGATCTACGACGTGCAGACCAGATACCTCAGAAACCGGTAGGACTGAAGAGCGCATGATCTGTCGGACGCCCGAACGATGAGCGTGCAGTCGGCGCCGCGCGTCTCCGGAGAGCCGGCGGGGGATCCCGCCGGCTCGGCCGTGACCGCCGCCGTCGCCCCGCCGCGCCGCGGCGCGAGCGTCCGTCAGATCGTCGTCGTCGTGGTCGCGCTGATCGCGCTGGTCGCGGCGGCGATCGGCTCGATGACGCTCGGCGCGGTCCACGTGCCGCTGTCGGTCGTGCTCGACGCGATCACCGGCCAGGCGCAGGACGGCCCGCTGAAGCAGATCGTGCTCGACCTGCGCCTGCCGCGGATGGTCGAGGCGCTCGTCGTCGGCGCCGCGCTCGGCGTCGCCGGCGCGCTGCTGCAGGGAGCGCTCGCCAACCCGCTCGCCTCGCCCGACGTGATGGGCGTCACCGGCGGCGCCTCCTTCGGCGCGATGCTGATCCTGCTGCTGCTGCCCGACCAGATCGCGCTGCTGCCGGTCGGCGCGCTCGCCTTCGGCCTGCTCGCCGCGGGCCTCGTCTTCATCATCGGCGCGACCGGCACCGGCGGCGGCAGCGTCGCCCGCCTCGTGCTCGCCGGCATCGCGATGACGGCCGCCTTCCAGGCCGGCACGACGTCGCTGATGGCGCTCTACCCGGACCGCGTCCAGTCGGCGATCTTCTGGCTCGCGGGCGGCCTCACGACCAGCGGCTGGTCGAACATGAGAGTGGTCTGGCCCTACCTGCTCGTCGGCTTCGTGCTGGCGATCGCACTGACGCGGCCGCTCGACCGGCTCGCGCTCGGCGACGACGTCGCCGCCTCGCTCGGCTCGCGGCCGCGCGCGATCCGCCTCACCGCCGCGATCGCCGCCGCGATGCTGGCCGCCTGCGCCGCCGCGATCGCCGGCCTCGTCACCTTCCTCGGCCTGTTCATCCCGCACGTCGTGCGGATGGCCTCCGGCACCTCCAGCCACACCTACGTCGTGCCGACCTCGGCGCTGGCGGGCGCGGCGCTGCTGATGGTCGGCGACACGCTCGCCCGCACCGTCGCCGCCCCGATCGAGCTGCCGGTCGGGCCGCTGATGGTGCTGCTCGGCGTGCCCCTCTTCCTCTGGCTGCTGCGGAGAGCCTCCTGATGCCGCTGCTGAACCGCTCCGCGCCGGAGCTCGACCCGGCCGCGCCCCCCCAACCCCCCCCCCCCC
>JAEXXR010000043.1 GCA_023405705.1 Actinomycetes bacterium | reverse complement strand
CCGGCCTGCGGGGCGAGCGGCTGCAGCCGCGGCGGCAGGACCTCCTCCAGCGCCGCGGTCGCGCGCGAGCCGTCGGCGACCTGCGCCGCGATCGCGTCGGCGAGCGGATTGCGGATCGAGTCCTCGCGCAGGAGCGCCGCGCTCGTCGTCGTCCACTGGTCGGTGTTCAGGAGCTGGCGGTCGACCCACGCGCCGAGCAGCGCGACGACCGACAGCAGCGCGGCGAGCGCGATCAGGATGCGGCTGACGAGCGGCATGCCGCAACGCTATCCGGAGCGACGGACCGCTGGGTAGGCGTCCGGGTGCGGATGGCGCGCCGCGCGGCGCGGCCGGGCGGCGGTTCCGTCACCTGGTGGCGGGCTCCGGCTCGCCCTCCGCCTGCGCCGCATCGGCCCCCGCGTCGCGGAACCCGTCGGTGACCGCGACGACCGCCGGCAGCGCCTGGCGGATCAGCGCCAGCAGGCCCTCGGTCAGCAGCGCTCTGATCTGCTCGCGCGTGGCCCGCTCGCTGACGAGCCAGTCGGCGACGCCGACCTGCGCCATCCCCGTGTAGCCGCGCAGGACGAGCCGGATCGGCTGCGGCACGTCGGTCGTGCCGAAGTGGTTGATCAGCATCTGGTCGACGGAGGCGTCGCGCAGGTCGTCGATCACCTGCGAGACCTCCGGGTCGCGGTCGAGCGAGGAGACGCTCGTCATCGCGAACACGAGCTCGCGGTGGTCGGACATGAAGTCGAGCCAGGCGTCGACGTTGCGGGCGACCATCTCCTCGACCGGCAGACCGAGGTCGGTCCGCGGCACGAGCCCCTCCATCGCGCCGTACTCCTGCAGCGTCGCGAGGAACAGCTCGCGCTTGCCGCCGAAGTAGTGCGTCACGAGCGCGCGGGAGACGCCGGCCTGCTCGGCGATCGCGGTGATCGACACCTGGCCGTACGGACGGCTGCCGAACAGCTCACGCGACGCGGCCAGGATCTCGGTGCGGCGGACGTCCGGGTCAAGACGGCTCCAGCGTGGCTCTCTCCTCACGCCGTCCACAATAACCGCGTGAGCGATGTCGCTTCGTCGATTCGAACCTCCACGAACCTGAAAGCCCCGGCCACTTTGCGTTGACCGTGCCGTGCCGGCCCCGTAGCGTGGCCGGCGGCGCGGAGCGCGGGACGACGCGCACCCCAATCGAAAGGACCGCAGGTGGCGACACTCACCGTCTGGAAGCTCAACGACCCCAACGGGGCCGAGCAGGCCGTCGAGAAGCTGGAGTCGTTGCAGAAGCAGGGGCTGATCAAGGTCCACGACGCCGCCGTCGTGAGCTGGCAGGAGGGCAAGAAGAAGCCGAAGACGCGTCAGCTGCACAACCTCGCCGGCGCGGGCGCGCTCGGCGGCGCGTTCTGGGGCCTGCTGTTCGGCCTCATCTTCTTCATCCCGATCCTCGGCCTCGCGATCGGCGCGGCGACCGGCGCGCTCGCCGGCTCGCTGAGCGACGTCGGCATCGACGACGACTTCATCGCGCAGGCGCGCGACAGAATCACGCCGGGCACCTCGGCGCTGTTCCTGCTCACCTCGGACGCCGTGCTCGACAAGGTCGAGGCGCAGTTCGACCTCTCCAACGCGGAGCTGCTGTACACCAACCTCTCCAGCGAGGACGAGGCGAAGCTGCGCGAGACGTTCGGCGAGGAGGACTGAGCGCACGACGCTCCCTCCGGTAGCACGCGATGGATGACGAGCTGCTCGGGCTGGCGCTCGTCGTCGTCCTCGCCGTCGGCGCTCAGCTGCTGGCGGCGCGGCTCGTCATCCCCGCGATCGTCCCGCTGCTCGCCGTCGGCGTGCTGGCGGGCGACGTCACCGGGCTGATCGACCCCGACGCGCTGCTCGGCCCGGCGCTCGACGACGCGATCTCGATCGCCGTCGGGATCATCCTCTTCGAAGGCGCGCTCGGCCTGCGGCGCGAGGAGCTGCAGGGGACCGTCCGCGTCGTCTCCGCGCGCCTCGTCACGGTAGGCGCGCTGATCACCTGGCTCGGCGCCTGGCTGGCGGTCGAGCTGCTGTTCGACGTCCCGCACGCGATCGCGCTGCTGGTCGGCGCGATCGTGATCGTCTCCGGCCCGACCGTCGTCCTGCCGATGCTCGAGTTCATCCGGCCGGAGCGGCGGGTGCGCGCGATCCTCAAGTGGGAGGGGATCGTCGTCGACCCGGTCGGCGCGATCACCGCCGTCGTCGTCTTCAACGCGCTCGACTTCAGCGGCGGCGGCCTCTCGCTGCGGGCCGGCGACTTCGCGCTGACGATGCTGAGCGGAATCGCCTGCGGCGCGGCGGGCGCGCTGCTGCTGATGCCGCTGCTGCGCGCGCGCTGGCTGCCGGAGCGCCAGAAGGTCGCCGCGACGCTGATGGCGGTCGTCGCCGCCTTCGCCGCCGCCGACCTGCTGCGCGGCGACGCCGGCCTCGTCGCGGCGATCGTGATGGGGCTCGTGCTGGCCAACCAGCAGCGGGTCGACATCGCGCGGATCGTCGAGTTCAAGGAGACGCTCGGGGCGATCCTGCTGGGGCTGCTGTTCGTGCTGCTGTCGGCGACCGTCGCGATCGAGGACGTCGTCGAGCTGGGCTGGGAGGCGCTCGCGCTGGTGGCGCTGCTGGTCGTCGTCGTGCGGCCGCTGGCGGTGCTGGCGAGCACCGCCGGGACGGCGCTGGAGTGGCGCGAGCGGGCGTTCGTGATGGCGCTCGCGCCGCGCGGGATCGTCGCCGCCTCGACCGCCTCCGTCTTCGGCGTCTCGCTGGCCGAGGAGGGCGCGCCCGGCGCCGACCTCGTCGTCCCGCTGGTCTTCTCGGTGATCGCCGGGACGGTCGTCGTCTACGCCGTGCTGGCGCCCGCGGTCGCGCGCGCGACCGGGCTCGGCCACGGCGACCCGGTCGGCGTGCTGATCGTCGGCGCGGCGCCGTGGGCGCGCGACCTCGCGCGCGGGCTGGAGG
>JAEXXR010000033.1 GCA_023405705.1 Actinomycetes bacterium | reverse complement strand
AGATGGCGCCGGTCGAGCAGGCGGGCGTGGGTCGCCATGAAGGTCTGTGCTGCGGCGAGGTCGGTCATGCCGTCATCCTCGCGCGCCGGTCCGGCGGCGGCTTGAACGAAACGGACGCGCTCGCGGAACCGCGCCGCCCGTCCAGCGCCGCGCGAGTCGCAGCCGACAGCGCGGCGGCGCCGCTCAGGTCCCCGCCAGCGGCGAGCCGGCGAGGAAGAAGAACCAGACGTTGAAGCAGAGCGCGCAGGCGCCGACGCTGAGCACGACCACCCGCTCGACGGCGTTGACGCGCCGGTGCCCGGGCGCCAGCTCCAGCCGCTCGGCCCGCATGCTGCGCAGCCACGGCGCCGTCCGCCGCCGCTCCGGCGGGACGCCGGCCGGTCTTCAGGTCAAATTCCGGTGCATCGACCCGGGGTGGCGGTGGTGAGCGGTGCGGGCCGCCGTCGCGGTCAGCCGCCGGCCGCGCTCGCGGCGCGCCCGAAGGCGCCCGCCAGCCGTTCGACCTCGGCGGCGAAGGCCGGCGGCTCCAGCACCTCGAACTCGCAGCCGATCGAGGCCATGTAGACGGCGAGGCCGCCGTACCACTCCGAGTGGGTCGTGAAGACGCAGCGCCCGTCGCCGGCCTCCTCCAGCGCGCCGGCGAACTGCGGCACGCGTCTCGCCGCCTCCTCGCGCGACAGGTGCAGCAGCACGCGCGCCTCGACTCTGCCGCGCGCTCTCACGACCTGCCGGTGGACGTACTCGGCGACGTCCTCGGCCGGCGGGTCGCGCGGCTCGAAGCGGCGGTCGAGCAGCGGCCTGCCGTCGATCCGGTCGACGCGGAAGAGCCGCCAGTCGTCGCGGTCGCAGTCCCACGCGACCAGGTACCAGCGCCGCTCGGCATGGACCAGCCGCACCGGCTCGACCAGCCGCCGGCCGCTCTCGCCGTCGTGGCGCCGGTAGGAGAAGCGCAGCCGCTCGCAGTCGCGCGCGGCGCCCGCGATCAGGCTCAGCAGCTCGTGGTCGACGGCCGCCGCGGTCGTGATCGGCAGCGCCGCGGTGTACGACTGCAGCGCGCTGACGCGGCGGCGCAGATGTCTCGGCAGCACCTGCTCGAGCTTCGCGAGCGCGCGCACCGACGACTCCTCGATCCCCGAGACGGCGCCGCCGGTCGCGGTTCGCAGGCCGATCGCGACGGCGACCGCCTCCTCGTCGTCGAGCAGCAGCGGCGGCAGCTCGGCGCCGGCGCCGAGCCGGTAGCCGCCCGCGACGCCGCGCGTCGAGTCGACCGGGTAGCCCAGCTCGCGCAGCTTGTCGACGTCGCGGCGGATCGTCCGCGGCGTCACGTCGAGGCGGTCGGCCAGCTCGGAGCCGGCCCACTCGCGCCGCATCTGCAGCAGCGACAGCAGTCTGAGGAGGCGTCCCGAGGTCTCGAGCATGGCGCAAGCCTGCCAGGGATAGCGGTCAGGAGCTGACCTGAAACGACCGGATGATGATCGCCATGACGATCTCCGCCACCCAGCCCGCCCGCCGCGGCGCTCGACGGAGCGGGCCGCGTGCGATAGGGATCACAACGTGAGCAGCGCCCGCGCCCGCCCGATCACCGACCGTGAGCTGACGCTGTCGCTGCTCGCCCGGCAGCTGCTGCTGGAGCGGCGGACCGGGATGTCGGCGGCGGACGCCGTTCGCCGGCTCGTCGCGCTCCAGGCGCAGTACTCGCCCTCGCCGTACCTGGCGCTGCACGCGCGGCTCGACGGCTTCGAGGTGAGCGATCTGGAACGCGCGCTCAGACGCGGGACGGTGCTGAAGTCGACGCTGATGCGCGGGACGCTCCACCTCGTCCATCGCGCCGCCTACCCCGCCTACGCGTCGGCGTGGCGCTTCCAGGCGCGGCGGATGCTCGCCGGGCGCGAGCGGGCGCTGGAGGAGGAGCTGCCGCGGGTCGTCGCGGCGCTCGCCGGCTTCCTGCGCGAGCCGCGCACGACCGACGCGATCCGCGCCCGCACGCAGGAGCTGACCGGCGGCGTCAGGTACGAGCACGACCTGCTCGACGTCGCGCGCGACTCGCTGCCGCTCGTGCACGTGATGCCGTCGGGGCTGTGGCGCCGCCACGGCAAGTTCTCGCTCGCCTCCTGGGACGGCCCGCCGGTCGCCGCCGACCCGCTGCCCGGGACGGTCGAGCTGGTGCGCGACTACCTCGCCGCCTTCGGCCCGGCGACGCGCGAGGACGTCGCCGCCTTCACCTGGCTGCGCTTCCACCAGCTCGACCCGGCGCTGGAGCGGCTGGAGCCGCTGCGCCGCTTCACCGACCCGCGCGGCCGCGAGCTGCTCGACCTGCCGCGGATGCCGCTGCCGCGCGAGGACGGCGTCGTCCCGCCGGTCCGCTTCCTGCCGAAGTGGGACGCGGCGCTGATCTCCCACCGCGACCGCTCGCGGATCGTCCCCTTCGGCCTCCAGGACCACGTCTTCCTCAGACGCGAGGGCGACTTCGCCCGCACCTATCTGGTCGACGGCTCGGTCGCCGGCACCTGGCGCGACCGCGTCGAGGAGGACGGCACCGCCGTCCTCGCCCTCACCTCCCTGATCGGCGACGACGCCGACGCCCTCCCACCCGACCTCGAGCCCGAGGCCGACCGCCTGCTCACACTCCTCCACCCCGACGCGCCGCGGCGGCGGGTCGAGCTGGCCGGCTGAGCGCTGGGCCGGGCCGCGACGGGCGGCGCTCCGCGTGGCGCGCCTACCCGCCCCCGATCGCTCCCGGCAGCTCGCGCCGCGAGCGGATGTCGAGCTTGCGGTAGGCGCTGGAGAGGTGGACCTCGACGGTCTTGGGGGTGACGAAGAGGGTCTGGGCGATCTCGCGGTTGGTGCGGCCGTCGGCGGCCAGCTCGGCGACGCGGCGCTCGCGGGCGGTCAGGGCGGCGGCGCCGCTCTGGGCGGCGGTGCGGGGACGGGCGCCGGC
>JAEXXR010000013.1 GCA_023405705.1 Actinomycetes bacterium | reverse complement strand
CCTGCCGGCCGTCGCATAGGCGACGCGGCAGTCGGGCAGCGTGCCGCCGGCCGCCAGCTCCAGCGTGCCGACGTGCGCGACCTCGTACGGCCCGTGCACCGACGGCCCGTAGTAGCGGTTCTCCTTCACCTGCTGGCTCTCCTCTGGTCTCGCGGCGGCGACGCGGCGTCGCCGCTCGGTCCGCTCCGCTGTCAGAATAGAGATTCAAGCTATGAATGTGCATTCAATCCGGGCGCGCCGGGACGCGGCGCCGCCGTCACTACGATTGCGCCCCAGTGGAGCGACCAGGGGAAAGGACCGCGCGCTGTGAGCCCAGCCGCACGGGATGAGATCGACCACCTCCGCCTCGTGACGAAGGTGGCGCGGCTCTACCACACGCAGGGGCTGCGCCAGCGCGAGATCGGGGAGCGGCTGCGGCTGTCGCAGTCGCGCGTCTCGCGGCTGCTGCGGGCGGCCGAGGAGGCGGGGATCGTGAAGACGGTCGTCGTCGTCCCGCCGCAGATCCACGCCGACCTCGAGGACCGGCTGGAGCAGCGCTTCGGACTGGTCGACGCGCACGTCGTCGACTCCGGCGTCGACGACGAGGACGCGCTCCACCGCGACCTCGGCGTCGCGGCCGCCTCCTTCCTGCAGCCGACGCTGCAGGACGCCGACGTCGTCGGCTTCACCTCGTGGAGCCGCTCGCTGACGGCGATGGTCGAGGCGCTGGAGCCGGTCTCGCGCCAGGCGGTCGGCGAGATCGTCGAGATGCTCGGCGACCTCGGCGACCCCTCCACCCAGCACGGCGCCGCGCGCGCGACGCAGCGGTTCGCCGACCGGATGGGCGCCAGAGCGGTCTACCTGCGCACGCCCGGCGTCGTCGCCAGGCCCGAGATGCGCGAGGCGATCCTCGCCCAGGACCAGTACGCCCGCGAGGCGATGGCCCGCCTCGACCGGCTCGACGTCGCCTTCGCCGGCGTCGGCCACGGCCGCATCGACGAGCAGCTCCTGCGCGCCGGGATCCCGTTCGACCCCGAGCAGCTCGCCCGCGTGCGCGCCGACGGCGCCGTCGCGAACCTCAACTTCCGCTTCGTCGACGCCGCCGGCCGGCCGGTCGTCTCCGGCCTCGACGAGCTGGTGATCGGCGTCTCGCTCGAGCAGCTCCGCAGCGCCGGTCGCACGGTCGCGATCGCCGGCGGCCCGGCCAAGCACGAGGCGATCCACGCGCTCCTGCTCGGCCGCTGGATCGACGTCCTCGTCACGGACGTCGCCACCGCCGAGCACGCGCTCGCGCAGCCCTAGCTCCGGCAGCCCTCACCGAGCAGCAGTCGTCAGGCGCCCCATGAGGGCGTCCGGCGACTGCTGCTCGCGTGCGGCGCCCGCTCACGACGCTCCTCCCGGGCGCTCGCTTGCGCTCGTCGACGCGATCTGTAGAATGACGATTCGTTGCGTGAATGAATATGCGCACCGAGGAGAGCGAGAGGCGCCGCAGCGGTCGTGAGCGACCGCGGGCGGGCCGGCGACGCGCTGCTCGGAGGCGCATTCGACGGAGGAGAAGCGGGTGAAGCTGTCCAACGAGGAGCTGCTGGAGATGCAGCGGCGCATGCTGCGCATCCGGCTCTTCGACGAACGGGCGTCGAAGATGGTCAAGCGCGGCCAGATCCCCGGCACGGTGCACACCAGCGTCGGGCAGGAGGCCCAGGTCGTCGGCGCCTGCATGGCGGTGCGGACCGACGACTACATGACCGGCAACCACCGCAGCCACGGCCACCCGATCGGCAAGGGCTCGGCGCTCGGGCCGTTGATGGCCGAGCTGCTCGGCAAGGCGACCGGCATCTGCGGCGGCAAGGGCGGCTCGCTCCACCTCGCCGACTTCGCCGTCGGCAGCCTCGGCGAGTCGGGCATCGTCGGCTCGTCGATCCCGATCGCGACCGGCGCCGCGCTGTCGGCCAAGCTGCTGGCGCAGGACCGCGTCGCGCTCGCCTTCTTCGGCGACGGCGCCGCCAACCAGGGTGGCCTCTACGAGGCGATGAACCTCGCCGGGATCTGGCGGCTGCCGGTCGTCTTCCTGTGCGAGAACAACCAGTACGCGCTGTCGACGCCGGCCGCGACCGTCACCTCCGGCCGCGTCGCCGACCGCGCGCACGGCTTCGAGATGCCCGGCGTGCGCGTCGAGGACGGCCAGGACGTGCTCGCCGTCCACGACGCGGTCCGGACCGCCGCCGACCGCGCCCGCGCGGGCGAGGGCCCGAGCCTCGTCGAGGTGATGACCTACCGCTTCCACGAGCACTCCGAGGGCCTGCGGCTGAGCGTCGACTACCGCGACGCGCAGGAGCGCGAGCGGTGGCTGGCGAGAGACCCGGTCGTGCTCTTCCGCGCGCGGCTGCTCGCCGACGGCGTCGCGACCGCCGAGCAGCTCGACGCGCTGGAGGCCGAGGTCGTCGCGGAGGTCGAGGCGGCGGCGAGCTTCGCGCTGGAGAGCCCGCTGCCCGACCCGGCGAGCGCCTTCGCCGACCTCTTCACCGACGCGACCCCGACCGGAGCCGCCGCATGAGCCAGATGACGTACCTGGGCGCGATCGGCGCCGCGCAGCTGGAGGCGATGGAGGCCGACGAGCGCGTGATCATCTTCGGCGAGGACGTCGAGGCGAACGTCTACGGGACGACCGGCGCCGGCAAGAGCCGCGCGGAGAAGGGCGACTTCCTCCAGCGGTTCGGCCGCGACCGGATCCGCAACACGCCGATCTCGGAGGAGGTGATGGTCGGCGCCGCCGCCGGCGCGGCGATGACCGGGCTGCGGCCGATCGTCGACCTCTCCTACTCGTCGTTCCTCTACCTGGCGATGGACCAGTTCGTCAACCAGGTCGCGAAGAACCGCTACATGTTCGGCGGCCAGGCGTCGATGCCGGTCGTCTTCCGCTCGGCGATGTTCTACGGGCTCAGCACCGGCGCGCACCACTCCGACCGCCCCTACCCGATGTTCATGAACGTCCCGGGGCTGAAGATCATCGCCCCGGCGACGCCGAGCGACGCGAAGGGCCTGCTGCGCGCCGCGATCGACAGCGACGACCCGGTCCTCTCCTTCGAGGCGGTGCCGCTGTGGTCGTCCAAGGAGGAGGTCGACGACGCCGAGTACCGCATCCCGCTCGGCGTCGCGCGGACCCATCGCGCGGGCGACGACGTCACCGTCGTGGCGATCTCCGGCGCGGTGCCGGAGGCGCTCGCAGCCGCCGAGGCGCTCGAAGCCGAGGGGATCTCCGTCGAGGTGCTCGATCCGCGCACGCTCGCGCCGCTCGACACCGGCGCGATCCTCGCCTCGGTCCGCCGCACCGGCCGCGTCGTCGTCGCCGACCCGGCGCACAGAACCTGCGGCGCCGCCGCCGAGGTGTCGGCGCTCGTCGCCGAGCTGGCGTTCGACGCGCTGCGCGCGCCCGTCGCGCGCGTGACGACGCCGGACATGCAGATCCCGTTCAGCCCCGCGCTCGAGCGCCAGCTGTACCCGAGCCGCGACACGATCGCGGACGCGGTCCGCGGCGTCTGCGGGAAGCCCCGCGAGGAGGCGATGGCATGAAGGTCGAGGTGCTGCTCCCGCAGTGGGGCATGGGGATGAACGAGGGGACGATCCTCGAGTGGCTCAAGCAGGTCGGCGACGTGGTCGCCGAGGACGAGCCGCTGGCCGAGGTCGAGTCGGCCAAGAACCAGGAGGTCCTCGAGTCGCCGGCGAGCGGCACGCTCGTCGAGATCCTCGTCGCCGAGGGGGAGACGGCCGAGGTGCGCACCCCCGTGGCGATCATCGAGACGGCGTAGCCGCCTGCCTGCGAGAGGAGAGCCGGAAGTGTCCACGCACACGACCACCCCGCGCGAGAGCAGCCCGCTCGACGCGCTGCGGCGGCTGCCGCTGCCGCGCCTGGGCGGCGCGGCCGGCGGCCCGCTGCTGGCGCTGATCGCGCTGATCGTCGTCCTGTCGTTCCTGTCGCCGGTCTTCCTGACCGAGCGCAACCTGACCGCCGTGCTCGACCAGGTCAGCGGCCTCGGGATCGTCGCCGTCGGCGCGACGCTCGTGATCGTGATCGGCGGGATCGACCTGTCGGTCGGCTCCGTGCTGGCGCTCGCCAGCATGGTCTGCGGCTACCTGTTCGCGCGCTCGGGCCTGCCGATGGAGCTGGCGATCGTCGCGGCGCTCGCGGCCGGCGCGGCGGCCGGCCTCGTCAACGGCCTGCTGATCACCTTCGGCCGCCTGCCGGCGTTCGTCGCGACGCTCGCGATGCTGTCGGTCGCGCGCGGGCTGGCGCTGCTGGTCACCAACGGCGAGACGATCGCCGACTTCCCCGACTGGTTCCGCGCGCTGGTGACCGACGAGCTGCTCGGCCCGTTCTCGGCGGCGCACCTGCTGCTGCTCGGCACGCTCGCGGCCGGCGCCGGGTACCTGCGCTTCCGTCCCGGCGGCCGGGCGCTGTACGCGATCGGCGGCAACGAGGAGGTCGCCCGGCTGTCGGGCGTCAACATCACCGCCGCGCGGCTGCGCGTCTACACGATCGCCGGGCTGCTGGCGGCCGTCGCGGGCGTGCTGCTGACGGCGCGGCTCAACTCGGCCTCGCCGATCGCGGCCCAGGGCTTCGAGCTGGACGTGATCGCCGCGGTCGTGATCGGCGGCGCCAGCCTCAGCGGCGGCCGCGGGACGATGTGGGGCACCTTCGTCGGCGTCCTGATCATCGGCGTCCTGCGCAACGGGCTGACGCTGATCGACGTCACCGCCTTCCTGCAGCAGGTCGTGATCGGCGTCGTGATCGCCGTCGCGGTCATGTCGGACACCCTGCGGCGGCGCCGCGCCTGAGCGCGCCCGCCCGAACGCACGTCGGATTCATAGGAGACGGCGCCGCGCCCGCGGCGCCAGGAGGAGAGAGCAGATGCGGTTCAAGTCCCTTGCGGCGCTCGTCGCCGTCGGTGCGCTCGCGTTCGCGGGCTGCGGCTCGTCGAGCGACGACGACGGCGGCTCGGCCGGCGGCGGCGGAGGCGGCAGCAGAGCGATAGGCGTCGCGGTCGCCGACCTCGGCGCGCCGTTCTTCAACGCGATCCGGCTCGGCGCCGAGTCGGTCGGCAAGGAGCAGGGCTACGACGTCAGCGTCGAGGACGCGCAGGGCGACGCGCAGCGCCAGGTCGACCAGGTGCAGGGCTTCATCACCAAGCAGGTCGGCGCGATCGTCTACGTGCCGGCCGGCGCGGCCGCGGCGTCGGTCCCGGTCGAGGCGGCCAACGACGCCGACATCCCGGTGATCGCCGTCGACCGCAAGCCCGACGGCGGCGACGTCCTGACCTTCATCGCCTCCGACTCCGTCAACGCCGCCAGAACGCTCGGCGAGTGGTACGCGAGAGCGGTCGAGGGCAGAGGCGACCTCGCGGTCCTCCAGGGTCAGGTCGGCACGACGCCCGAGAACGACCGCAAGAGAGGGTTCGAGGAGGGCATCGCCGGCACCGACATCAGAATCGTCGCCCAGCAGGCCGCGAACTGGAACCAGGAGCAGGGCCACCGCGCGGCGCAGACGATCCTGCAGGCGCAGCCCGACCTGCGCGGCTTCTTCGGCCGCAGCGACGCGATGGCGCTCGGCGCCGCCGAGGCCGCCGCGCAGGCCGGCGTGCGCGACAGGCTGACGATCGTCGGCTTCGACGGCCTCCCGGCCGGCCTGCAGGGCGTCAAGAACGGGGACATCGACGCGACGATGGTCCAGCAGGCCTACAAGATGGGCCAGCTGGCGGCCGAGAACGCGATCGCCGCGATCGAGGGCAGAGCCGACGGCATCCCCGCCGAGCAGCTGCAGGAGGCGTTCCTGGCGACGAAGGAGAACGTCGACAGATACATCGCCGAGCAGCCGTACGGGCCGCAGCAGCCATGAGCGGCGCGCCCACGACCGCCGTCCCGTCCGCCCCGGCGTCCAACGGCGCCGGGCCGGCCGGGGCGCTCGCCTGCCGCGGGATCTCCAAGACGTACGGAGGCGCCCACGCGCTGGAGGGCGTCGACCTCGTGCTCGCGCCCGGAGAGGTCGTGGCGCTGCTGGGCGAGAACGGCGCCGGCAAGAGCACCCTCTCCAAGGTGCTGACCGGCGTCGTCGCGCCGGACGCCGGCGAGATGCGCATCGGCGGGGAGCCCTACGTGCCCGCTCGTCCCGCCGATGCGCTGAACGCCGGCGTCGCGATGATCCACCAGGAGCTGCGGCTGCTGCCGGAGCTGTCGATCGCGGAGAACGTCTTCCTCGGCGACCTGCCGCTGAGGGGCGGGCGCGTCGACCGCGCCCGCATGCGGCGGGAGGCGAGGGTGCAGCTGGAGCGGGTCGGCCTCGCGGTCGACCCGGGACGGCCGGTGCGCGAGCTGTCGGTCGCCGCCCAGCAGCAGGTCGAGATCGCGAAGGCGCTCCACCGCGACTCGCGCTTCCTGATCCTCGACGAGCCGACCGCGCCGCTCGGCGCGGAGGAGACCGGCCAGCTGTTCGCGCAGATGGAGCGGCTGCGCGCCGAGGGCGTCGGGATGCTCTACATCAGCCACCGCCTGGAGGAGATCGCGCGGATCGCCGACCGGATCGTCGTGCTGCGGGACGGGCGCCACGTTGCGACGTGGGACCGCGGCGACGTCGCGATCTCGGAGATCATCAGGGCGATGGTCGGGCGTGACGTGAGAAACCGCTTCCCCGAGCCGGCTGCGCCGCGGGAGGAGGTCGTCCTGCGAGCGCGCGGGCTCACCCGCCGCGACGCCTTCGCGGACGTCTCGTTCGAGCTGCGGGCCGGCGAGGTGCTCGGGATCGCCGGGCTGGTCGGCTCCGGCCGCACCGAGCTGGTGCGCGGCGTCTGCGGCGCCGACCGGCTCGACGGCGGCACGGTCGAGACGGCCGAGGGCCCGGTCCGCCTGCGCAGCCCGCGCGACGGCGTGCGGCGCGGGATCGTGCTCGTGCCCGAGGACCGAAAGACGCAGGGCGCGCTGCTCGACCTGTCGGTGCAGGAGAACGTCGCGCTGCCGTCGCTGCCGAAGCTGACCGACAGCGGCGTGCTGCGCGCGCGGCGGCTGCGCGCCAACGCGGAGGACGTGATCGAGCGGCTGAGCATCAAGGCGACGCCGCAGCAGCCGGTCGGCGCGCTGTCGGGCGGCAACCAGCAGAAGGCCGTGATCGCGAAGTGGCTGCCGTGCACGCCGCGCGTGATGATCTTCGACGAGCCGACGCGCGGCGTCGACGTCGGCGCGCGGCCGTCGATCTACGACGAGATCCGCGCGCTGACCGCGTCCGGCGCGGCGGTGATCGTCGTCTCCTCCGAGCTGGAGGAGGTGCTGGGGCTGGCCAACCGCGTGCTCGTGATGTCGCGCGGCCGCTGCACCGGCACGCTGACGCGCGAGCAGGCGACCCCGGAGCGGGTGATGGCGCTCGCCTCGGCGGGCGCGGGAGAGGAGGCGTCCGTTGCCTGAGCAGGGACCGCTGGTGCTGGCGATCGACCAGGGCTCGAGCAACACGAAGGCGATCGTCGTCGCGCGCTCGGGCGAGATCGTCGCCCACGCGTCACGGCCGGTCTCCGACCGCTACCCGCGACCGGGCTGGGTCGAGCAGGACGCGCGCGAGCTGTGGGCGAGCGTCGAGGCGGCGATCGGCGCGCTGCCGCCGGAGCTGCTCGCCCCCGACCGCCTCGCCGGCGTCGGCATCACCAACCAGCGCGAGTCGATCGCGATCTGGGAGGCGGCGAGCGGCGAGCCGGCCGGGCCGGTCGTCAGCTGGCAGTGCGCGCGCGGCGCGCCGCTCTGCCGCGAGCTGATCGAGGAGGGCGCCGACGCCTGGCTGCGCGAGCGCACCGGGCTGACCGTCTCGCCGATCTTCTCGGCGACGAAGGCCGCCTGGCTGCTCGCGTCGATCCCCGACGGCCGCGCGCGTGCGGAGGCCGGCGAGCTGCGGCTCGGCACGGTCGACTCGTGGCTGATCTGGAAGCTGACCGGGGGCGCCGCGCACGTCACCGACGCCAGCAACGCGTCGCGCACGCAGCTGCTGAACCTCGAGACCGTCGACTGGGACGAGCAGGCGCTGGCCCGGTACGGCATCCCGAGCGCGGCGCTGCCGCTGGTGCGGCCGAGCAGCGGCCGGCTCGGCGAGACGCGCGGCGTCGCCGGGCTCGCCGACGGCATCCCCGTCGCCGCGGCGATCGGCGACTCGCACGGCGCGCTGTTCGGCCACCGCGGCTTCGAGCCCGGCACGGTCAAGACGACGATGGGGACCGGCACCTCGGTGCTCGCCTGCGTCGCTGAGCTGATCCCGGCGCCGCCGGGCCTGATGACGACGATCGCCTGGCAGCTCGGCGAGGACGCGCCGCCGGCCTACGGCCACGAGGGGATCGTGCTGTCGACCGGGGTCGCGGTCGGCTGGGTCTGCGACCTGCTCGGCCTCGGCGACGACCCGGAGCGCGTGGCGGCGCTGGCGCGCGAGGCCGACCCCGACGACGCGACGATGTTCATGCCGGCCTTCGGCGGCCTGACCGCGCCCTACTGGGACGCCGACGCGCAGCCGGTGATCCACGGCTTCAGCCGCCGCACCGGGCCGCGCGAGCTGGCGCGGGCGGCGGTCGACTCGACCGCCTTCCAGGTCAACGACGTGCTGGCGGCGCTGGCCGCCGGCGGCACGCCGCTGCACACCTGCTTCGTCGACGGCGGCGCGAGCGCCAACGGCGAGCTGATGCAGCTGCTCGCCGACCTCAGCGGCCTCGTCATCCGCCGTCCGCCGGCGACCCACCTGTCGGCGCTCGGCGCCGCCTACCTCGCCGGCCTCGGCACCGGCGTCTGGTCCTCGACGGCCGAGCTGTCGGCGCTGCCGCGCACGGTCGTCGACGTCGCCCCGCAGATC
>JAEXXR010000658.1 GCA_023405705.1 Actinomycetes bacterium | reverse complement strand
GCGGAGGACGATGGGACGCCGCCGGTGCTCGCACTCGCCCGCGCGCTCGCCGCCGGGGGCCGCCCGATCGCGACGGCGACCGGAGCCGGGCTGCAGCGCACGCGCCAGCGCTTCGCGTTGGCGGCAGCCGAGTTCGCCGGCTTCCGGCTGCAGACACGGGTTCCCGAAGCCGGGACGATCGGATACGGCAGCTACTTCAGCATCGGCAGCACGGTCGTCACGTACTTCGCGCACGACCGCGTCGAGGTCGGCTCCTACTGCGCGATCGGCGACGACGTCTCGCTGATCCACCCCAGCGGCCGAGCGCACGATCGCAGCACCGGCGAGCCGGTCGACGTGATCCTGCGCGGTGACCACCGTCCATGGACGGCGACGAACTACCCGATCGGGATACTCTCGCCTGCGGGCGACGACGCCTACGACGACCCGCCGTCCGGCGGTCCGATCGTCACGCGACCGCTGCAGGTCGGCAACGACGTATGGATCGGCAGCACGGCGGTGGTCGTCGGACCGGTCACCATCGGCGACGGGGCCGTGATCGGCGCCGGCGCCGTCGTGCGGCGCGACGTGCGCCCGTACGAGATCGTCGTCGGCAACCCGGCCCAGCCGGTCCGCCGGCGCTTCGACGACCGCACCTGCGAGCGGCTGCTGAACGTGCGCTGGTGGGACTGGGCGCCCGAGCTCGTCGCGGGCAACCATCGCCGCTTCACGACGCCGATCGCCGCCTTCCTCGACCGCTTCGACCCGGCCGGGTCGCTCGCCGCCGAGGCGGCGCCCGCGCAGCCGGTCGCCGCGCTTTCCGCCGTGAGCTGACGCCGACGCCCGCGAACTGGGAGAATCGCTCGCAGCATGAGCGACTCCTACGCCGACGCGGGCGTCGACATCGCCGAGGCCGACGCGGGCGTCCGCGCCCTCGTCGACGTCCTGCGCACGATCGACCCGGGCCGTCCCTCGCTGTCGGTCCTCCCCTCCGGCCACTACGCCAACGTGCTGAGAGTGGCGCCGAACCTCGGCATCGCCGTCGGCGCCGACGGCGTCGGCACGAAGGTGATCGTCGCCGAGCAGACCGGCCGCTACGACACGGTCGGCATCGACTGCATCGCGATGAACGTCAACGACGTCGTCTGCGTCGGCGCCGAGCCGCTCGCAGTGCTCGACTACCTCGCCGTCGAGCAGGCCGACCCGGCGATCCTGCGCGACATCGCGCTCGGCCTGAAGGCCGGCGCCGAGCAGGCCGGCGTCGAGATCCCCGGCGGGGAGCTGGCGCAGCTGCCCGAGCTGGTGAAGGGCCACCCGTCGCCCCTCGGCTTCGACCTGACCGGCGCCTGCTTCGGCACCGTCGCGCTCGACGCGATCGTGACCGGCGACGAGATCGCCGCGGGCGACGCGCTGATCGGCCTGCCGGCCTCCGGCATCCACTCCAACGGCCTCACGCTCGCGCGCCACGCGCTGCTGGAGCAGGGCCGGCTGGGCCTCGACGAGAAGCCGGCCGAGCTCGGCGGCGCCTCCGTCGCCGACGCGCTGCTGGAGCCGACCGTCATCTACGTGCGCGCGGTGCTGGAGCTGCTGCGCAGCGAGATCCCCGTCCACGGCCTCGCCCACATCACCGGCGGCGGCGTGCTCAACCTGCTGCGGCTGGGCAAGGGGATCGGCTACGAGATCGACGCGCCGCTGCCCGTGCTGCCCGTCTTCGAGCTGATCGCACGGCTCGGCAAGGTCGACGCCGCCGAGATGTGGAAGGTCTTCAACATGGGCTGTGGCTTCGTCGCGACCGTGCCGGAGGCCCACGCCGACGCCGCCGTCGCCCTGCTGTCGCAGCGCCATCCAGGCACGGCGCGGATCGGCCGCGTCACGGCCGACGCCGGTCGCGTCTCCCTGCCGGGCCACAGCCTGGTCGGCGACGCCGACGGGCTCATCGCAGCCGGCTGAGCGGCCTGGCTCAAGCGGGCCGCTGCCCGGCCGATCAACGTGGCGATGCCGACGACCGCCACCTCACCCGCGCACCGAGCGCCGATCGCGCCGTCGACGGCGCTGCTGAGCAGCGGCGAGAACGCGATCGCACTGGCCCGCTCGCGGGCGACGCTGACGCAGCGGGCGCGTGAGCTGGAGCCGCTCGTCTCCGCGGTCGAGCGGGCGCACGCAGACGGCGACGCGCTGCTCGCCGCCGAGCTGGCGCAGATCGCCTCCCGTGTCGCCTGCACCCGTCCGGCGGGCATCTTGTCGCTCGAGCCGATCGAGCGCACGCTCAACGCGATCGGCCGCGCGCTCGTGCCCGCCGACCCGGCCGTCGCGCCCTTCGCTGACGCTCCGACGCGGGTTCTCCACGTCGTCACGAAGGCGTTCGCGACCGGTGGACACACGCGCGTGGTCGAGCGCTGGATCGAGCGCGACCCGCGCGCGGCGACGGTCGTCGTGACGAGCGGCGCAACCGTGCCGGACAGCCTCGCCATGGTGATCTCGAAGGCACGCGGACGGCTCGTGCCGTCGCTTCCGGGCGCCGACCTGATCGAGCGCGCCCGCGCGCTGCGCCGGCTCGCGGCCGAGCACGACTTCGTCGTCCTGCACGTCCACATGCATGACGTGCTGCCGTCGCTCGCCTTCGCTGATCCGCGCGGCCGGCCGCCGGTCGTCCACTTCGAGCACGCCTCTCACCAGTTCTGGGTCGGGACCGCTGTCGCCGACGTGATCGCCTCGATGCTGCCGGCCGCCGGGCGGACCGCCATCGAGCGGCGCGGTTATCCGGCCGAGCGGATCGCGCGGCTGCCGCTGCCGACCGCCGTCCGCCAGCTGCCCTCCCGCGCGGACGCGCGGCGGCTGCTGGGCATCACGCCCGAGCGGCCCGTCGTGCTGACGATCGGCTCGCAGTGGAAGGTGATGCCGGGGCTCGCCCCCGGCATGGCCGAGCTCTCCCGCTGCGTGCTCGACGCCGTCCCCGACGCGTTGCACGTCGTCGTCGGCTCGCGCGCAGACGCGTCTTGGGAGACGATGCGGCAGCTGCATCCTCAGGGCGCCGTCTTCCCCGGGCAGGTCGCGGACATCGGCCCGCTGCTGGCCGCCGCGGACGTCTATCTCGACACGTGGCCGATCAGCGGCGGCGCGACGATCCTCGACGTCGCCGCGGCCGAGCTGCCGACGGTCTCGCTGACCGCGAGCGTCGCGGGCTTCGGGATGCTGTGCGCGGTCGACGAGCTCGGCGCCGGCGCGATCGTCACCGACTCGCCCGCGGCGACCGGCCGCGCCGTCGCCGAGCTGATGGCGGACCCGGAGCGGCGCGCGCGGATGGGGCGCACGGCGCGCGACC
>JAEXXR010000632.1 GCA_023405705.1 Actinomycetes bacterium | reverse complement strand
AGGTCGCGCTTCATCTCCTCGAACTCGTCGGCACTGACTCTGCGCTCGGGATCGTCGGGCGCGGTCAGGCGACCGCGTCTGCGGGCCCGTCTCTCCGGCTCCACGTCGGTGCCGGCGAGCGCGTACGGCGGCACGACGCCGCCGTTCTCCTCGGCGATCCGCCAGCGCCGCGCGGCGTAGACCGGCTCGCGCTCCTTCCAGTGCCACAGCACCGGGCCGGCGATGAAGACCGACGAGTACGCGCCGGAGAGGACGCCGACGAACAACGCGAAGGCGAAGTCGCCGAGCGTCTCGCCGCCGAACAGGAGCAGGGCGAGGATCGGCAGGCCGGTCGAGAACGAGGTCGCGAGCGAGCGCGTGAGCACCTCGGACATCGAGCGGTTGACGATCTGGGAGAAGGCCGCGCGTGGCATGCGCGGCATGTTTTCTCGGATTCGGTCGAACACGATGATCGTGTCGTAGAGCGAGTAGCCCAAGACGGTCAAGAGCGCCGCGACCGTCGACGCCGTCACCTCCCGGCCCGTCAGCGCGTAGATGCCGGAGACGATCAGGATGTCGTGCGCGACCGCGATCAGGACCGGCACCGCGAATCTCCACTGGAAGCGGAGCGAGATGTAGGCCGAGATCACGAACAGCGACGCGATGATCGCGACGATCGCGTTGTTCGCGACCGTCTGCCCGAAGGTCGGTCCGACCGACGAGCTGGTGAAGTTGCTGACGCCGCCGAAGTCTCTCTCCAGCGCCGCTCTCAGCTCGCTCACCTGGTCGGGCTTCAGCTGCTCGGTCGAGATCTGTATGACGTTCGGACCGAGCTCGGCGTTCGAGACTCTCTGGATCTTCGCGTCGGCGGCGCCGAACGCTTCGAGCGTCGAGCGGACCTGCTCCTCGTTGGCCGGTCTCACGAGGTTGGTCGTGATGCGCGTGCCGGAGGTGAAGTCGATGCCGAAGTTGAGGCCCTTGGAGCCGATCGCCAGGGCGCAGACGAGGAGGATGATTCCCGAGGCCGAGAAGAACCACTTGGAGAGACCCATGAAGTCGGTCTTCCATCTGTGGCCCTCGCCGCTGGCGCCGAGCGCCGAGGGACGGCCGAGTATTCTCGTCCGCCCCATCGTCACGAGTATCGCCTGGGTCGCGAGGACCGCGGTGAAGAGCGAGACGAGCGTGCCGACGCCGAGCGTGAAGGCGAAGCCCTTGACGCCCGCGGTGGCGAGCATGAAGAGGATGAACGCGACCATCACCGTCACGACGTTCGCGTCGATGATCGCCGTCAGGCCCTTGCGGTAGCCGGCGGAGATCGCGGCGGGGATCGATCGCCCGGCGCGCACCTCCTCCTTCACGCGTTCGAAGATGACGATGTTCGCGTCTGCCGCGACGCCGATCGTGAGGATCGTGCCGGCGATGCCGGGGAGCGTCATCGTGATCGGGACGAGCTTGATCAGGGCGTAGAAGTAGACGCCGTAGATCAGGAGCGCGACGGTCGCGATGACGCCGAGGATCCGGTAGAAGGCTATGAGGAAGAGCGCCACGAGCGCGAGGCCGACGAGGCCCGCCACCATGCCCTCGTCGAGCGCCTGCTTGCCGAGCGTCGCCGAGACCTGGGACTGCGAGATCAGGTCGAGGCCGATCGGGAGGGCGCCGAGCTTGAGCAGGTTCGCGAGGTCCTGCGCGCTCTGGATCGTGAAGCCGCCCTCGATGATCGCGCCGTTCTCGCCGTCGATGCCGTCGGGGAGGCGCTGCGGGTCGATCGAGGCGACCGAGATCAGTCTGCCGTCGAGCGCGACCGCGAAGTGCTGGGCGACCTGCTGCGAGCTCATGCCCGGCAGGGCGAGGCTCTGGCCGCGCTGCGAGATCTCGCGCGTGACGTCCTGGAAGGCGCGCTTGCCTCTGTTCGTGAATCTGAACTCGACGTCCGGCTGCTGGAGGTCGTTGAAGCCCTGCGTCGGGTCCTTGATGTCGGAGCCCGAGAGGGCGACTCTGTCGCGCAGCACGTAGAAGCGCGCGATCGGGTCGTCGCGCTCGACCGTCTGGCCGGCGTTCGACGACGTCGCCTGCAGCACGACCCAACCCTGCGGGACCTCCAGCACCTGCGCGCCCTCGGGCAGCGAGGTTCTGTCGATCGCCGACAGCAGGTCTCTCTCGTTCTTCTCCGGGCCGGCGAGGTATCTGTCGTCTCTGTCGAACAGGTAGTACGCCGAGCCGGTGCGCGAGCCGCCTCTGGCGGCCGCTTCCTGTCTGGAGGCGAGCGTGACCGCGTCGAAGAGCGTCTGGCCCTGCGTGCTGCTGCCGCCGTTCGCGGAGATCGCCTGGGCGTCCTGGTCCTGCGCGTTCAGGAGCGGCGCGACGAATCTGCCGTCCGGCGTGAGGACGTTCTCCTCCCAGTCGTAGAAGAACAGCTGGGCCGGCGTGCCGACCTGGTTCTTCGCACGCTCGATGTCCTGCACCGAGGGCAGGCCGACCGAGATCTGGTCGCTGCCTGCGCGCTGGATCTCCGGCTCGGCGACGCCGAGCTGGTCGACGCGCTCGCGGATGATGTCGACGGCGCGGTCGACGGACGCAGCGTCGACGACCGGGACTTCCGGCGTCGGCTGGCCCTGGTAGACGAGCTCGACACCACCCTCGAGGTCGAGGCCGAGTTTCGTGTCCTTCTGCGAGATCACGAGGCCGGACGCGATCAGCAGTCCGACGACGAGGAGAAGGATGAGGCCGGTGCGGCGACGTTCGTTCATTGGTCGGTGATGCTACTTGGAGGGAGTGAGCACGAGCAGCAAGCCGCCGTCGTCGTCGTAGGCGGGAAACAGGTCGGCGACAGCCTGCGCCGGAAGGTCGCCCTCCGCGTTGACGGTCACCGGTCTCCCTAGAGCGCGAACGCCCCATTCGAGGACGGTTCCGACGGGGTCGTCTCCACCTGGCCCGAAGTCGAGTCCGAGCACTTCGCGGACGGAGCGTCCGATGACCCTCTCGTCGTCGAGGCCGGTCAGCTCGAAGGAGCCGCGGCCGCAGCCGATCACGCGGCCTTCTCTGTCGCAGACGAAGAAGGCGGCGTTGGGCGCCGGGTAGTAGTCGTCGAGCAGCTCGAACAGGAATCCGAAGCCGCACTTCGCGCATCCCTTGGGGACGCGGCTGAAGCCGGCGGTCCGTTCCGTCTCCGACGTGCGGTTGCCGCAGTTCGGGCAGATGAAGAGGTGGGCCATCTCGGTGCCTAGGATACGTGGGTCGGACTGAAGCGCGGGTTGGGAACCGTTCAACGCGACCTAAAGCCGGTTCGCCACGAATCCGAAGTTCGGCGCAGGTGCGCCGATCGCGTTGCGCGCGCGGTCTCCGGAGAAAATCCTCAGAACAGCTTGACGCCGTCCGACGGGGGCTCGATGCCGAGGTGGCGCCAAGCGCGGACGGTCGCCACGCGACCCCGCGGGGTCCGCTCGATCAGGCCGCGCTGGAGCAGGTACGGCTCGTAGACGTCCTCGATCGTGTCCTGCTCCTCGCCGACCGCGACGGCGAGCGTCGAGAGGCCGACGGGACCGCCCGAGAACATCTCGCAGATCGCGCGCAGCAGCTCGCGGTCGAGCCGGTCGAGGCCCTCGTGGTCGACCTGCAGCAGGTCGAGCGCGTGGGCGGCGATCTGCTCGGTGACGACGCCGTCGCCGCGCACCTCCGCGTAGTCGCGCACGCGCTTGAGCAGGCGGTTGGCGACGCGCGGCGTGCCGCGGCTGCGGGCGGCGATCGCGACCGCGCCGAGCGGGTCGATCTCGATCCCCAGCAGCTGCGCGGAGCGGGTCACGATCCGGCCGAGGTCGTCGGGGCCGTAGTGCTCCAGCCGGTGCTGGATGCCGAAGCGGTCGCGCAGCGGCGTCGTCAGGAGGCCTGCGCGGGTCGTCGCGCCGACGAGCGTGAACGGCGGCAGGTCGAGCGTCACGACGCGCGCGCCGGCGCCCTGGCCGACGGTGATCGGCAGCTGGCCGTCCTCCATCGCCGGGTAGAAGGTCTCCTCCAGCGCGCGCGGCAGGCGGTGGATCTCGTCGACGAAGAAGACGGCGCGCGGCTCCAGCGCGGTCAGGAAGGCGGCGACGTCGCCCTTGCGCTCCAGCGCCGGGCCGGCCGTCTGTATGAAGGGGACGCCGAGCTCCTCGGCGACGATCTGCGCCAGCGAGGTCTTGCCGAGGCCGGGCGGGCCGGCGAGCAGCACGTGGTCGAGCGCGTCGCCGCGCGCCTTCGCCGCCTCGATCGAGACGGCGAGCTGGTCGCGCACCGACTCCTGGCCGACGAAGTCCTCCAGCCGCTTGGGTCGCAGCGAGCGGTCCTGGTCGTCCTCCGGCAGCTCTCCCGGCGTCTGGATCCGCGCCACGCTCATCGACGGGAGGTCCGCAGGGCGTGGGCGATCAGCTCTTCGGCGGTCTCGCCGGGCGCTCTCGCCAGCAGCTTCTCCGCCTCGTCGAGCGAGAAGCCGAGGCCGACGAGGCCCTCGCGCGCGACGATCCGCGGATCGTCGTCGGCACCGACCGTGACGCCGGAGTCCTCGGGCAGCGAGACGCCGGCCTTCTCGCGCAGCTCGACGATGATCCGCTCGGCCGTCCGCTTGCCGATCCCGGGGACCGCCTGGAACCGTCTCGCGTCGCCGGCGGCGAGCGCCGACAGCAGCTCGCGCGGCGAGCCGCCGGAGAGGACCGCGAGCGCGACCTTCGGGCCGACCGACTGGACGCCGAGCAGCATCAGGAAGAGGTCGCGCTCCTCCTCGGTCGCGAAGCCGTACAGCTGCAGCGCGTCGTCGCGCACGATCAGATGGCTGTGGAGCGTCACCGGCTTGCCCGCCGCCGGCACCTGCTTGAGCGTCTCGCTGGAGACGGCGAGCCGGTAGCCGACGCCGTTGACGTCGACGACGACGTCGCCGCCGGCCGGCGGCGAGGGGCGGCGGCCGGCGACCTCGCCGCGCACGAGCGCGATCACGAGGCGACCCCCATCGCGGCCGCGAGCGGCGCGCGGTTGGTGTGGCAGATCGCGACCGCGAGCGCGTCGGCGGCGTGGTCGGGGCGCGGCAGCTCGGTCAGCGACAGCAGCCGCTGGACCATCTGCTGGACCTGGAGCTTGTCGGCGCGGCCGCTGCCGCAGACGGCGCTCTTGATCTGCTGCGGCGTGTAGGAGCTGCACGGGATCGCCTGCTGGCCGGCGGCCAGCAACACGACGCCGCGCGCCTGGCCGACGGCCATCGCCGACCTCGCGTTGGCGCCGAAGTAGAGGTCCTCGATCGCGAGCGCCTCCGGGCGGTGCTCTGCGATCAGCTCGCCGAGGCGCGCGTGGATCGTCGCGAGCCGCCGCTCCAGCGGCTGACCGGCGGGCGTCTCGATCACGCCGCCGTCGAGCGCGACCACGCGCCCGCGCCGCCGCGCGACCACGCCGAAGCCCGTGTTCGCCGTGCCGGGGTCGATGCCGAGGACGATCATGTGTTCGTATTCTGCGGCGCGCCCCGGACGCCTTCCGGCTCGTCCTCGCCGCGACCACGGACTTCGTCCGCGGCGCCCGCTTGTCCTCGCTCGCTTCTGCGCTGGACGCACACCGCGCTCATTGCGTCCGCGCCAGGCACGACGATGACTGCGCCGGCCTAGCCTGCGATGCGTTCCAGCACTTCCGCGTCGACGTCGAAGTTCGCGTGGACCTCGTTGACGTCGTCGTTCTCGTCGAGCGCGTCGATCAGTCTCATCAGCTTCGTCGCGCCGGCCTCGTCGAGCTGGACGCGCGTCTTCGGGCGCTGCGTCACCTCGGCGTTCTCGATCGCGATCTCGGCCTCCTCCAGCGCCTTGCGCACGGCGGAGAGGTCGGAGGGCTCGGTGAGGATCTCGAAGACCTCGTCGTCGTCCTGGACGATGTCGAGCGCGCCGGCGTCGATCGCGACCATCAGGTCGTCCTCGGAGTATCTGTCGGCCGCGACGACGACCACGCCCTGTCTGTCGAACAGGTAGGCGACCGAGCCGGGCTCGCCGAGGCTGCCGCCGTGCTTGGAGAGCAGGTGGCGGACGTCGGCGCCGGTGCGGTTGCGGTTGTCGCTCAGCGCCTCGATCAGGAGGGCGACGCCGCCGGGGCCGTAGCCCTCGTACAGGATCGACTCGATCGCGTCGGCGTCGGCGCCCTCGCCGGTGCCCTTCGCGATCGCGCGCTCGATGTTGTCCTTCGGCATCGAGGCGTCCTTCGCCTTCTGGACCGCGTTGGCGAGCGACGCGTTCAGCTCGGGGTCGCCACCGCCCTCGCGCGCTGCGACCGTGATCGCGCGCGCGAGCTTCGTGAAGGCCGCGCCGCGTCTCGCGTCGACGATCGCCTTCTTGTGCTTGATTCCCGCCCACTTCGAATGTCCGGCCATGAAGGTGATTGTATGTGGACGTCCGACGAAAGTGGTCCCCACCATGAAGCGCTCTCCTCTCCTCCCTCTCGTCATGGCCGTCGGCGCGATCGCGCTCGCTGGCTGCGGCGGTGACGACTCCGGCTCCTCGGCCGGCGGCTCCTCCGGAACCGACGCGACCGCCGGCGGCGGCGCGAAGACGACCGCCGACGGCGGCATCGAGATCTCGATGAAGGGCATCGCCTACGTGCCGAGGACCGCGGAGGTCAGAGTCGGGCAGAGAATCACCTGGGTCAACGACGACGACGTGCTGCACGACGTCGCCTCGACCTCCGGCGACGAGTTCAAGTCCGAGCTGTACCCGAAGGGCGAGAGCTACTCCTACACGCCGACGAGAGCGGGCACGATCTCCTACGTCTGCACGATCCACCCCGGGATGGAGGGGACGCTGCAGGTCAGATAGGCGGCCGGGCGCTCAGGCCCACGCCTCGGGATGGTCGCGGTACCACGCGACCGTCCGCTCCAGCCCCTCGTCGAGCCTGACCGCCGGCTCCCAGCCGGTGAGCGCCTTCAGCTTCGAGGGGTCGACCCACTGGCGGTCGATCTCGCCGTCCGGGATCCCTC
>JAEXXR010000618.1 GCA_023405705.1 Actinomycetes bacterium | reverse complement strand
CGGTCGCGGCCGCCTCGTTCTCCTGCTTGACGGCGGCCCAGATCTCCTCGCGGTAGATCGGCAGCGACTTGGGCGCGTCGATGCCGACGCGAACCGTCTGACCGCTGACCTCCATCACCGTGATCGTGATGTCGTCGCCCAGGATGATCTTCTCGCCCGGCCTGCGGGTGATGATCAGCACGACGGATTCCTCCTTGGAAAGCGGGTTGGCCGACCCGGCTCGGGAGGCGTCAGGCGGCGCGTTCGGCCGCGTCCGCCGCGGTGGCCGCCTCCGCGGCGAGCTCCCCGAAGAGGGGGGCCCGCAGCTGAGCCCCGGCCGCCTGGTTGATCACCTGGTGGCCGTTGCCCGCGGCGATCACGATCGGCGCGCGCAGGTTCGCGGTGAAGCTCTCGAGCTGGTCGCTTGCCCGAACGGTGACATAGATCTCCGTCTCGGGGTGCTCCGGCAGTCCGAGCCGCACGCGCTCCTCGTCGCCGACCTCCAGCTCGAAGCCGGCGAAGAATCGGCGCGGATCGGTCACCGGCAGCGCGAGCTCCGGCTCCTCCAGCGAGTGCAGCCAGAGGAACTCGGCGTCCGGCTCGCGGGCGACGAGCGCGAACCGCTTCGACTCGAAGCCGATCAGTCCGTGCGGAAATTCGACGACGCTGTCGGGGTCGATCTCGATCTTGCCGAAGCGGGTGCTGTCGATCGTGAGAGGCAAGGCTGCTCCTCCGGGCGTTGCTATCGCAGGAAGTCCATCAGGGAGTTCTGCACGACGTTGCTGCCGGCCTTCAGCGCCATGTTGTAGGCGGCCTGCTGCGTCGTGTACTGGATCAGGGTCTCGACCGAGTCGGCGTCCTCGACGTCCGACAGCAGCCTCATCGAGTTCTCCTCCAGCGCGGAGAGCCGGCCGTCGGCGATCATCAGGCGGTTGGTGCGCGCGCCGACGTCGGCGCGCATGCGGTTGAGCGCGTCGAAGCTTCTGTCGAGCCGCTGCAGGTCGCCGCCGCGCAGTCTGTCGCCGTCGTTGGCGCGCATCGCGTCGGCGATGTCGCGCAGCGTGTGCAGCAGGCCGTCGTCTCTGGCGGCCTGGCCGTTGCCGAGCACGCTCGAGATGTCGACGTTTATGTCGAGCTCGACCTGCGGGCCGATCTCGCGCTGGATCGAGTCGCCGTTGCCGGCGTAGGTGTCGGCGCCGAGCAGCGTGTACGGCTGTCTGTCGGTCGCGGTGCCGGCGAAGATGTAGCGGCCGGCGTACTGGACGTTGGCCTCCTGCTTGATCGTCTCGATCAGCTGGTCGATCTCCAGTGCCGCGGCCTCGCGGGCCTCCTCGCCGCTGGAGTCGTTCGCGACGCGCACGAGCAGCTCGCGGGCGCGGTGGACGGCGTCGCCGACCTTCGACAGCGCCGCGTCGCTCGCGTTGAGCCAGCCGGTGCCGTCGTCGACGTTGCGCTGGTACTGCTGCAGGCCCTCGAGCTCGCCGCGCAGCGCGAGCGCGCGGCTGGCGCCGTACGGATTGTCGGACGGGCGGGTGATCTCCTTGCCCGACGACATCTTCGCCTGCAGTCTGGAGAGGGTCTGGAGGTCGCCCTGCAGGTCCCGGATCGTGTTCCGGGCCGTCATCTGGGCGGTGATCCGCATGGTCATGGACTACAGCCCAACCTTTCCGGTCCGGTTGATCAGCGTGTCGAGCATGTCGTCGAGCGTCGTCATCGCACGTGAGGAGGCCTGGTAGCCGCGCTGGAAGCGGACCATGTTGACCATCTCCTCGTCGGGGGAGACGCCCTGCACCGACTGGCGGCGGTTCTCGATCGCGTCGACCAGCGCCTGCTGGATCGCCTCGGTCGACATCACCTGCTTCACGTCGCTGCCGACCTCGGAGACGAGCGCCGAGTAGGTCTTGTCGATCGAGCCGCCGCGCAGCTGCGCGAGTCTGTTGGCGATGTCGTTCTGGCCGTCGGCGCCGCCGCTGCCGGCGACGACCGTGCCGGCGGTCGCGACGACGGCGATTCTGTCGGCGGTCAGCCCGGCCGGGTCGAAGAAGTTGACGCCGCCGGGGCCGGAGTGGATCGCGTTGACTCTCGTGACGAGGTCTCTGACGACCTCGTCGAGTCTGCCGCGGTAGGTCAGCGCCGGGCCGGTCGGGTCGGCGAGGTCCTGCAGCGCGCCGAGCTTGCCGCCCGGTCTCGTCAGCGTCTGCGGCCAGGTGTAGCCGCCGGCCGCGGCCGGGTCGACGAGCGTGACGCCGCCGAACTCGACTCTGACGGCGCCGGTTCTGTCCTCGGTGACCGAGACCTGCGCGAGCGAGGAGAGTCTGTCGATCAGCAGGTCGCGGCGGTCGAGCAGGTCGTTGGGCACCTGGCCGACGGTGACCGCGTGGGCGATCGTTCTGTTCAGCTGCGCGAGCTCTCTGGCCCAGTTGTCGACGTCGCCGCCGGGGCCGGTGATTGCGTCGAACTCGCTTCTCGCCTGGCCCGCGACCTGCGTCAGCTGCTCGTGGACGGCCTGGAAGGCGGTCGCGAGCGTGTTCGCGTGTCTGACCAGCGCGGTGCGGGCGGCCGAGCCGGCCTCCGGCGAGCTGGCGAGGGCGCTGAAGGCGCTCCACAGTCTGCCGAGCAGCGCGTTGATGCCGTCCTCGGAGGGCTCGCCGAACGACAGCTCGATCTGCTCGAGCGAGTTCGTCTTCGCCGCCGCGCCGCCGAGCTGCATGTTCTCGGTGCGGTACTGGAGGTCGAGGAAGCTGTCGCGGATGCGGCGGATCTGCGTCACGTCGACGCCGGTGCCGAGCTGCGCGCCGTAGCCGGTCACGCCCGAGTTGGCCGGGACCGTGAGCGCGTGCATCGTCGTCAGCACGGCCTCCTGGCGCGAGTAGCCGACCGTGTTCGCGTTCGCGATGTTGTGGCCGGTGACGTTCATCGCCTGCTGGTGGGCGATCAGGCCGCGCAGCGACGTCTGCAGGCCCATGAAGGAAGAGATAGGCATGTGTCTGGGCCCTCAGGCGTGGAGGTCGAGGTTGTGGTGTCCCGGCAACGGCGCGATCGGCATCGAGCTGACCTGGCCGCCCGACTCGTAGCCGAGCGCGGCGCCCGGCTCGACGGCGTTCAGAAGGTGGTCGAGGAAGGCGAGCTCCTGGCGCATCAGCGACTGGTTGAGCCCGTGCTGGCGCGTCAGCTCGCCGAGCAGCCGCTGCAGCTCGCCGCTGCGCTGCTGGGCGACCTGCGCGTGCTGCGGATCCATCAGCAGCGTCATGCGTGTGACGGTCACCTCGGCCGGCGGCAGGCCGAGGGCGGAGCCGGCGCGGTAGAGCAGCCGCGTGCGCTCGTCCTCGATGCGGGCGCGGCGCTGGAACTCGGCCTGGAAGGCGCTGACCTGGTGGACGACGCCGTCGATGTCGCGCTCGACGATCGCGGCGTGCTGGGCCATCACGGTCTCCAGCAGGCGGGCGGTCGAGGCGATCTGCGCGTCGAGGTGCGCGATCACGTCGTTGGTCAGCAGCGGGTCGACGAGCGCCATCCGCTGTGCGGTCGTGCTCATCTCGACGCCTCCGGGGCGATCGCGTCGGTCAGCTGGCGCGCGAGGCCGAGGCCGCCGGCGTCCATCACGCCGTCCGCCATGGCCGTCGGCATCAGGCTCGCGTACGGCGAGTCGCCGCCCATCGCCGATCTGGCGGAGGAGGCGAGCGACTCGGTCAGCTGCTGCACCAGCATCTGCTCGAAGCCGAGCGCGGCCGCATAGGCGTCGCGGCGGGTCTGCGGGGCCTGACGGATGTCGGCCGGCAGCTGCGCCGCGTCGATCGGAGGGAGGCCCATGCTCATCGCGGCACCTCGCAGCAGCGAGCAGGAGCCCCGGGCGAGCTCTCGCGGCGGAGACCGGGCCGCAGGCCGCAGTTTCCCGTCATCGCTTCACCTGGTTGGCGACTTCCATCATCTGGTCCTGCATGTGGATCGCTCTGGAGGCGAGCTGGAAGGCGCGCTGAGCGTTCATCATGTCGACCATCGCGTCGGCCATGTTCACGTTGGAGCCCTCGAGCCGGCCCTGCAGGACCTGGGTGTCGGCGCCGGCCGGCCGGGCCGCGCCGCTCTCGGGCGTGACGGCGAAGCGGTTGTCGCCGAGCGCGCGCAGGCCGTCGGGCGAGGTCACCGTGACGAGCTCGATCCGGCCGACGACCTGGCCGTCGTTGACGCGGACGGTGCCGTCGCTCGCGATCGCGATTCTGTCGATCGGCGTGTTGCGCGGCAGCTGGATCGGCGGCTGCAGCAGCGCGCCGTCGGCGGTGCCGAGGCGGCCGAGGTCGTCGACCCGCAGCGCGCCGTCGCGCGTCAGCGCGAGCTGGCCGTTCGCGGTTCTGACCTGCAGCCAGCCCTGACCCTGGATCGCGACGTCGAGCGGCTGCTCGGTCGTCAGCAGCGCGCCCTGGATCTGGGAGCGGCCGAAGAAGTTGGCGGCGGCGCCTGCGCCGGCGCGGACGGACTCGCCGGCCTGGTCGCCGCGCGGGTTGTAGAGCAGGTCGCGGAACCCGACGCGCACGCCTTTGTAGCCGGTCGTGTTGACGTTCGCGAGATCGTTCGACACGCCGTCGATCCGCTGCTGCTGCGCTGTCATGCCGGCGGCCGCCGAATAGAGGCCTTGGAGCATCCCTGTTCCTCGAGCGTTGGAGGTCGTATCGGGTGTGGGAGCGCGGCCTCCGCAGTGCGGTCCAGCGCGACTGCTCCCCTTCTCGTCGTCCCTGGTGATCGGTCGCGGCGCCCGGGACTTGAGCGCCGCGCCGTGCCGCTAGAACGACCCGCCGGTCGCGTTGCCGACCATGGTCGACGTGCGGCGCAGCGTGTCGTCGATCGTCGTGATCACCTTCTGGCCGGCCTCGTAGGCGCGGAAGGAGGCGATCATGTCGACCATCGTGCGGGCCGGGTCGATGCCCGAGCCCTCCAGCATGCCGATCTGGACCTGGCCCTCGGCCTGGCCGCCGGCGGCGCCGGTGAAGTAGTTGTCGCCGACCTTCTCGGCGTTGGCGAGCGCGAAGACGCCGACGCTGCCCGGCACGACCTCGCCCCTCGCGTTCAGCTGCACCGGCTGGCCGCCCGGGCCGAGCACGGGGTTGCCGAGCTGGTCGACGAGGACGCCGGCCGGCGAGGCGCTGAACTGGCCGTTGCGCGTGTAGCGCACGCCCTGGTCGGTCTGGACGCCGAACCAGCCCTCGCCCGCGATCGCGAGGTCGAGCGGCTCGTCGGTCGTGCGCAGCGCCTGCGGGTCGAGGTTCGTGACCATCGAGTCGGCGTAGGAGCCCATCCCGAGCGGCCCGATCACCTGACCGGTCTTCGAGTTGCTGAGGAGCAGGTCCCCGAAGGTCGCCTGCGTGACGCGGTCGGCCTTGTAGCCGGGCGTCGAGGCGTTCGCGAGGTCGTTCGCGATCGCGTCCTGCCGCATCTGCTCGGAGATCATCCCCGACGCGGCGATGTAGAGACCACGTTCCATGGTTCCCCGGTGGTCGGCCGCGCCGCCGCGAGCTTTAGTGTCCGGTCCGCATGCAGTCGATCGCCGTCGACCTCCTGCTGCTGCGGCAGTCCGCGCCCGACCTGACGCTGACCGCCGGGCGCTCGCTCGCCGCGCGGGTGCTCGAGCGCGGGCCCAACGGGCTCGGGATCGTCAACCTCGCGGGCGCGATCGTGACCGCCGAGCTGCCCGGGGAGGTGCAGGCCGGCGACCGCCTGCGGGTGATCGTGCGCGAGACGACGAGCGAGCGGGTGCTGCTGCAGATCGCCCAGCAGCAGGAGCTGGCGCCGGC
>JAEXXR010000503.1 GCA_023405705.1 Actinomycetes bacterium | reverse complement strand
GGTCTCCGGATGCGGGCCGTTGAAGACGGCGCCGATCTCGTGGAAGTCCGACGGCGAGAAGCGGTACAGCTTGAGGTGCTCGCCGCGGTCGATGTGCGGTCTGCACTCGGGGATCTTGTCGGTCGGGATCCGCGGCGACGGGAACAGTCTCATCAGGTCGGCGCCGGTCAGGTTCTCCAGCGCGCGGGCGTAGGCGACCTGGTGGACGCCGCCGCGCACGAGCAGGTAGCCGGTGAGCGCGCGGGCGGCCGGGTGGTCGACCATCTCGTAGACGCGCAGCTTGCCGCTGCGGGCGCCGGTCTCGAGGAAGAAGTTGTGCGTCAGGTCCTCGATCAGGTCGCCGGAGGAGAAGACGTTGTCGCCGTTCCAGGGCTTGCCCATCGAGTCCTGCACGAGCGCGCCGGCGCCGCCGGGGGCGACGTAGTGCTGCGTGTTGCGGACGCTCTTGAGGTCGCCGAGCGGGGCGCCGAGTCTTCTTCTCGCTCTCGCGCCGGGGGTCACGAGCGCCTCGTCGGCGGTGCCGGTCAGCATCGTGTTGATCGTCGCCGAGACGAGCTCGATGTGGCCGAACTCCTCGGCCGCGATGCTCGCGACGAGGTCGTAGAACGGCCGCGCACCCTGCCGGTTGCGGAAGTTGAACGACTGGTACGTGTAGTTCATGAACGTCGACATCTCGCCGAACTTGCCGCCGAGCAGCTCCTGGACGACGGAGGCGCCGTCGGGGTCGGGCGCCGAGGGCGGCGGCAGTCTGGTCTGCAGGCGGTCGATGCGCAGGATCATGTGAGGACCTCCTCGTCAGGACGGGTCCGCACTCCGCTGTCCGGCGAGCGGCGCCTCAAACAGCGAGCGTCAGTGCGTCACCAGGTGTCGACCGTCCGCCCGCTCGGCCGCGGCGGCCCGGCGGCGGCGAGCGTGCGGGCGATGAGCGCGCGCGTGTCGGCCGGGTCGATCACGTCGTCGAGCTCGAACAGCGCGGCCGCGTTGAGCGCTCTCGCGTTCTCCTGCGCGGCGGCGGTGACGTCGCGCACCCGCTGCTCGCGCTCCCGCTCGTCGGCGATCGCCTCCAGCTCGCGTCTCAGCCCCAGCCGCACCGCGCCCTCCAGGCCCATCGGCCCGAGGTGGGCGCCGGGCCAGGCGACCGTCAGCAGCGGCTCGTGGAGGCTGCCGGCCATCATCGCCTGCGCGCCGAGGCCGTAGGCGCGGCGCAGGATCACGGCGACGAGCGGGACGCCGAGCGCGGCGCCCGCGACCAGCAGCCGCGAGGCGCGCCGGACGAGGCCGGTCGCCTCCGCTCTGGGGCCGACCATGTAGCCGGGCGTGTCGACGAGCGAGACGACCGGCAGGCCGAAGGCGTCGCACAGCTGCAGGAAGCGGGCGCCCTTGTCGGAGGCCTCGGCGGTGATCGCACCGGCCATCGCCATCGTGTTGTTGGCGATCACGCCGACCGGCCGGCCCTCGATCCGCGCGAGCGCCGTCGTCAGCTCCGGCGCGAACCGCTCGCGCAGGAAGGTGACGGAGCCTGCGTCGGCGAGCGTCTCGACGATCGGCGCGACCTTGTAGGCGCGCCGCTCGCGCTCCGGGACGAGCTCGCGCAGACGGGCCTGGTCGGGCGCGGTCCAGTCGTCCAGCGGTCCCTGGAAGTAGCCGAGCAGCCGCTTCGCCGTCGCGACCGCCGCGGCCTCGTCGGCGACGACGACGTCGACGACGCCGTTGGGCGCCTGCATCGCGATCGGGCCGACGTCGTCGGGCTCGACGTGGCCGAGGCCGCCGCCCGCGATCATCGCCGGCCCGCCCATCCCGAGCGAGGCGTCCTCGGTCGCGACGATCAGGTCCGAGCAGCCGGCGATCACGGCGTTGCCGGCGAAGCAGCGGCCGGCGACGACGGCGATCCGCGGGACGACGCCGGAGAGCTTCGCCCACAGCGCGAAGGCGCGCACGTCGAGCGCGGAGACGACCGGGTGGTCGGTGTCGCCGGGCCGCCCGCCGCCGCCCTCGGCGAAGAAGACGGTCGGCAGCCGCATCCGCTCGATCAGCTCGAAGAGGCGGTCCTTCTTCAGATGGCCGACCGCGCCCTGCGTGCCGGCCATGACGGTGTAGTCGTAGGAGAGGACGGCGCAGGCGGCGCGGTCGCCGAACTGCTCGCCGCCGACGCGCGCGGTCCCGGCGACGAGGCCGTCGGCCGGCGTCCTGGCGATCAGGTCGGCGACGTCGCGCCGCTGCCGCTGTGGAGCGATCGCGTAGCGGCCGTACTCGACAAACGAGCCGGGGTCGACCAGGTCGGCGACGTTCTCGCGCGCCGTCCGCCCGCCGCGCGCGTGGCGCTTCGCGACGGCGTCGGGACGGGCGGCGTCCTCGGTCAGGGCGCGCCGCGCCAGCAGGTCGGCGAGGTCGCCGCGGATCTCCTCTTCACCCATCCGCGCAGGGTCGCAGGTGGCGTCGCGCGCCGGTCGCGCCCGCTTCCTCGTCCGCGGCGCGCCCCGCTCCGCCGCCGCTCACCCGTGCAGCGCCCGTCTCAGCGCGCCGACCGCGAGCGCGCGGGCGGCGACGGTGCCGTGGCAGTCGCGCAGGCCGTCGAGCATCAGGAAGTCGTGGACCATCCCGAGGACGCGCACTGCCGTCACCTCGACGCCGGCGGCGCGCAGCTTCGCCGCGTACGCCTCGCCCTCGTCGCGCAGCACGTCGGCCTCGTCGGTGATCACGAGCGTCGGCGGCAGGCCGCGCAGCTGCTCCTCGGTCGCCTGCAGCGGCGCGGCGCGGACCTCTCTGCGCTGCGCCGGATCGGTCGTGTACTGGTCCCAGAACCACTGCATGCCCTCGCGCGTGAGGTAGTGGCCCTCGGCGAACTGCAGGTAGGAGGGGGTGTCGAAGTCGGCGTCGGTGACCGGATAGAGCAGCACCTGCGCGCGCAGCGGCACCTCGCCGCTCTCGCTCGCCATCAGCGCGAAGACCGCCGACATGTTGCCGCCGACCGAGTCCCCGCAGACGGCGATCCGCGACGGGTCGAGGTCGTGCTCGGCGCCCGCTCTGACGATCCACTGCCCGACCGCCCAGTTCTGCTCGACCTGCGTCGGGTATCTCGCCTCCGGCGCGCGGTCGTAGTCGGGAAAGACGACCGCCGCGTCCGCTCCGACGGCCAGCTCGCGCACCAGCCGGTCGTGCGTGCCGGCATCGCCGAAGACCCAGCCGGCGCCGTGGATGTAGAGGACCACCGGCAGCGGTCCACCTGCCCCCTTCGGCCGCACGATCCGTGCGCGCACCGAGCCGGTCGGCCCGCCCTGCACCTCGACCCACTCCTCGTCGACCTCCGGCTTCGGTACGCCGTCGCCGCTCTGCAGTCTCGCGAGCACGTCGCGCCCCTCCTGCGGCGGCAGCTCGTAGATGCGCGGGTGGGGCGCAGTCGCGTCGGCCAGCTCCTGGGCGGCCGGCTCGAGCACCGGTCTGGGCGGCGGCGGCAGCTGCGACATGACGGCTCCTTCGACAGGGGATCGGGGTGGGGCGAGCCTCTCCCGCTCGCCCGCGCCCAGCACCGCCCGTGTCGCGCGACTGACGCGATGCGGGCGCGCCCCCGCTCCCGTCGCGGTGACCGCGCCCCAGACGACCGGCCCGTCGCCTCGCCCGCCTCCCGTGCCCCGCAGCGGCCCCGCTCAGCTCGGGGTGTGGCGGCCGTGGAGCATCAGGTCGTTGCCGTCCGGGTCGGTGAAGAGGGCCATGTGGCAGACGCCGGTGTCGATGACCGGGCCGTTGAAGACGACGCCCTTGTCCTCCAGCTCTCTGCGCGTCGCCGCGACGTCGTCGACGTGGAGCGCGAGGTGGCCGTTCTTCTGCGGCGCGAACTGGCCGCCGGCCGTGGTCGGGTCCCAGATCGCGAGGCAGGTGCCGCCGGCCCAGAACTCGCTCGCGACCTTGTCGTCGGCTCTGAGGCCGAGCGTCTCGCCGTAGAACGTCTTCGCGCGCTCGACGTCCTGGGTCGGGATCGTGACGAAGTCGAGTCCGGTGATGGTGGGCATGGTGGCTCCTCTGGTCGGCTGTCCGTGAACGCCAGGGATCGTCCTACCCGTTCAGGTCAGCCGCTGTCCTCAATCGTGGGCGCTTGACCTTCACCCCCGGGGAGGGTGGACGATGGGTCGCGATGATGACCGTCGGACAGTTCGCCCGCATGACGCGGCTCAGCGCCAAGCAGCTGCGCGACTGGGACGCGCTCGGCCTGCTCGCGCCGGCCCGCGTCGACCCGCAGACCGGCTACCGCTACTACCACCAGCGCCAGGCGCGCACGGCCGTGACGATCGCGCTGCTGCGCTCGCTCGACGTGCCGCTCGCGGCGATCTCGGAGCTGCTCGTCGCCGACGCGCCGGGCACCGAGCGGATCCTCGCGGCCGAGCGGTCGCGGATCGCCGCCGAGCTGGCGGCCCGCGAGCGCTCGCTGCGGGCGCTGGAGC
>JAEXXR010000488.1 GCA_023405705.1 Actinomycetes bacterium | reverse complement strand
TCGCGCAGGCGCGCGGCGCCGGTGCCGCCCTCGAGCGCGGCCGGCAGCAGCGCCATCCCCGGCGAGCCCATGAAGCCCGCGACGAACGTGTTCGCCGGGCGGTCGAACAGCGTGCGCGGCCGGTCGCACTGCTGCAGCCTGCCCCTGTCGAGCACGGCGACGCGGTCGCCCATCGTCATCGCCTCGACCTGGTCGTGCGTGACGTAGATCGTCGTCACGCCGAGCCGCCGTTGCAGCCGCGCGATCTCGTTGCGGGTCTGCACGCGCAGCTTCGCGTCGAGGTTCGACAGCGGCTCGTCCATCAGGAAGACCTTCGGCTTGCGGATGATCGCGCGGCCCATCGCGACGCGCTGGCGCTGGCCGCCCGACAGCTCCGCGGGGCGGCGCTCGAGGTACTCGCCGAGGCCGAGCAGCTCGGCCGCCTCGGCGACGCGCGTGCGGATCTCCTCGCGCGGGCGCTTGGCGATCTTCAGGTGGAAGCCGATGTTCTCGGCGACCGTCATGTGCGGGTAGAGCGCGTAGTCCTGGAAGACCATCGCGATGTCGCGGTCGCGCGGCGGCGTCGTCGTGACGTCGACGCCGCCGATCAGGATCCGCCCGCCGTCGACCCCCTCCAGCCCCGCGAGCATCCGCAGCGCCGTCGACTTGCCCGACCCGGACGGGCCGACCAGGACCATGAACTCGCCCTCGCCGATCTCCAGGTCGAGCCCGTCGAGCGCGGGAGCGCCGGCCTTCGCGTAGTAGCGCGTGGCGCCTTCGTAGGTGACGCTGGCGGCGCTCACTTCGTCGCCCCCAGCGTCATCCCCTCGATCACGTGCCGCGCGAGCCACAGGTAGAGCACGAGCATCGGCAGCACGACGATGCAGATGCCGGCGAACAGCGCGCCCCAGGCGGAGTTGTAGAGCATGGTCCCGTAGAAGTTGAGCATCGCCAGCGCGAGCGTCTGGCGGCTGTCGTCGACGATGAAGACGAGCGCGAGCAGCGTCTCGTTCCACAGCCCGATGACGTTGAGCATGAGTGCGGTCATGAGTCCCGGCCGCGCGAGCGGCAGCATGATGTGGAAGAAGGTCTGGAAGCCCGAGCAGCCGTCGAGCGCGGCGGCCTCCTCCAGCCGGCCCGGCAGCGTGCGGAAGAAGCCGGTCAGGAGGAAGACGGTGAACGGCAGCGAGAAGCCGACGTACAGCAGGTACAGCCCGCCGAGCGTGTCGACGAGGTTGACCTCGGCGAGCGCGATGTAGGAGGGGATCAGGATCGTCTGCAGCGGGACGCCCATCCCGAGCACGAAGTAGAGCAGCGTCAGCCCCGACGAGCGGGAGCGGAAGCGGCTCAGCGCGTACGCGGCCGGCGCGGCCAGCACGATCGTCGAGATCGCCGCGGCGCCGACCAGCAGCACCGAGTTGACCATCGCCGTGCCGAGGCCGGAGTCGTTCCAGGCGCGCGCGTAGTTGTCGAAGTGCAGCGAGCCGGGCAGCGACCAGGGCGAGTCGAAGATCTCCGAGTCGTCCTTCAGCGACGACAGGATCACCCACAGGAAGATCAGCGCGTTGAAGCCGATCCACAGGTAGACGAAGCTGACGCCGGCGACCCGCAGCGGAGTGCGGCGGCGGGCGGTCGGAGCCGGCGTCCCGCGTCTGACGCCGTCGCGCTCGTCGCGCGCGGCGCCTCCGCGGCGGAGCGAGGGAAGTCCGAGCGCGCTCATCAGTACTCCACCTGCGCCCGTCGCATCGCGCGCCGCAGCAGCACCGCGAGCAGGCCGACGACGACCACCATCACGACCGCCATCGCGCTCGCCCGCCCCAGCTCGGGCAGGCCCTGGCTGCTGAAGCCGGTCATGTAGACGTAGACCGAGGCGGTCCAGGTCGTCCGCGGCGGGTCCGCGCCGACGCCCGCGAAGGCGTAGACGAACTCGAACGACTTGACCGCCGTGATCACCCACAGCACGCCGGCGACGGCCGTCACCTCCCAGGTGAGCGGCAGCGTCACGTGCCGGAAGCGCTGCCACAGGCTCGCGCCGGCGATCTCGCAGTCCTCGTAGAAGCTCGGCGGGATGCGGTCGACGCCGGCCATCAGGATCACGGTGAAGAGACCGGTGAACATCCACGCGGAGGTGAGCAGGATCATCGGGAAGATCAGGTCGGGCCCGAGCCACACCTGCGTGAGGCCGTCGAGCCCGACGCCGCGCAGCGTCGTGTTGAGGACGCCGCGCGTCGGGTCGAGGATGAAGCCCCAGGCGATCGCGAGCACGACCGGGTTGACGATCGCGGGGAAGAAGATCAGCGCCCGCAGCAGGCTGCGGCCGCGCATCTCGCGCACGAGCACGGTGAAGAGGAAGCCGATCGCGAACACCAGCACGCCGACGACGACCAGCACCAGCAGCGTGTTGAGGAAGGCGCGGCGGAAGATCGGATCCTGGAAGAGGTGCGTGTAGTTGCTGAGGCCGAGCCATCTCGGGTCGTCGCCGACGCCCTGCCAGCGGTAGAGGCTGACGACGACCGCGGCGAGGCTGGGCGCGACGAAGAAGACCGAGTAGACGAGCGTCGCCGGCAGCACGAACGGCAGGCGGATCCGCCCCCGCTGCCGTGCCAGCGGGCTGGGCGCCGGCGTCGTGCGCGACGACGCCGGCGGACCGCTCGCGAGCGCTCTGAGCCCAGCTCCCATCGTCAGCCGTTGCGCTTCCAGAAGTCGGCCGACTGCTTCTGCAGCTGCTCGACGAACTGCTCGGCCGTGATGTCGCCGAAGAACAGCTTGTCGTCGAGCGGCAGGAAGACGCCCTTGTGGAACTGCTCGGCCGTCGCCGGCAGGCCGTCGAGGTAGCGGTTGGCCTCCTCGGCCTCCTCCAGCTGGACCTTCAGGTCGGCGAGCGGCTCCGGCGCGGCGACGTCGGCGCGCGGGGTCAGGTTGTCGGCCTCCGACGCGATTCTGCTCAGCCATCTTCTGTTCATGAAGAAGGCGATGAATCTGGCGGCCAGCTCGGGGTTGTCGCCTCTGGTCGGGATGCCGAAGCCGATCAGGCTCAGCTCCTCGGTCGCGACGCTGTCCTCGACGGCCGGCATCGGGAACGATCTGTACACGATCCCGTCGCGCGCGGCGGGCGCGGTCGCCGACGGCGCCCAGCTGCCCATCATCAGGAAGTTCGCGTCGCCCTTCGCCCACGACTGCTCGCCGGCCGGCAGCTTGCTGCCCTCGTAGCCGTCCATGAAGTAGCCGGCGCCGACGATCTCCTCCAGCCGCTTGGCGGCCGCCAGGAACTTCGGGTCAGCCCACGATCTGCCCGTTCTGTCGAGCGCCGCTCTGCGCAGCCAGCCGGGGCCGAGGTGGCGCTCGACGAGCTGGTAGAGCCAGTAGGCGTTGTAGTCGGGGATCGTGCCGTCGGCGGCGATCGGCGTCTGGCCGTCGGCCTTCATCCTTCTCAGCAGCGCGACGAACTCGTCCCACGTTCTGGGCGGGTTCGCGGCGACCTCGGGCAGCTTCGCGCCGTCGTACCAGATCGCCATCGAGAGCACCTCGTACGGCGCGATGATCGGTTCGCCTGAAGCGACCTCGTACGGCGCGACGTAGGTCTCGGGGATCACCTCGCCGACGGTGACGTCCTCGCCGGGGATTCTCTCGGCGTAGACGTCGGAGAGACCGGAGTAGAGGTCGGCCGCGCTGCCGGCGAGCAGCTCCTCGGCGCTGTTGTCGGTCAGATCCGGGACGCGGTCGGAGTTGGCGGCCGCGCGCACCTTCTTGCCGACCTCGCGGCCGGCCCACTGGACGTCGACTCTGGCGCCCGACTCCTCCTCGAACGCGTCGATCGCGCTCTGGAGCACTCTGCTCTGCGGCTCGCCTCTCTGCCACATCGACCAGTACGTCAGCGTCTCGCCGCCGGTGCCGCCGTCGTCGTCACCGCTGCCCGAGAACGCGCCGCAGCCGCTGAGCGTCAGCGCGAGGACGGCGGGTACGACTACGAGGCGGCGGATGAGGTGTTCGCCGCGGGAACGGTTCATCAACGAGTGCTCCTCAATCGAAGGACGCCCGGCGCACACATACACCGGTCCTTGACGCGCATTGTTGCAAAGTCATGCTCAAAGATGCAACTTTGTGTCATGATCCGAGCATGATTGAGCACGCGAAGCCAAGACGGCCGCGTCGGGGGACTGCATCGAGCAGGGGTGGCTGCTCAGGCTCTGAAGACGCTCACGCCGACGGCCTCGAAGGCCGTCACCACCGCGTCGTCGGCGGCCGTGTCGGTGACGAGCACGTCGACCGCGTCGAGCGGGCAGATGCGCGCGAAGGCGCGCTCGCCGAGCTTGGAGCTGTCGGCGGCGACGATCACCGTGCGCGCCTGCCGGACCGTCAGGCGGTTGATGCTCGCCTCGCCCTCGTCGTGCGCGTAGACGCCGTCGAGCCCGATCCCGTCGACGCCGATCACCGCGACGTCGAGCGACAGCTCGCGCAGCGAGGCGTCGGCCAGCGGGCCGATCAGCTCGTAGGACTGCGGGCGGGTGACGCCGCCGGTCACGACGATCTTCACCTGCGGGCGGACGGCCAGCTCGTTGGCGATGTTGAGCGCGTTGGTGACGACGGTGACCGTCGCGCCGGTCGGCGCGCCCGGACGTGCCGCGAGCGCACGCGCGACCTCGGTCGTCGTCGTCCCGCCGTTGAGGCCGACGACGGCGCCGGGCGGCACGAGGTTCGCCGCCGCGCGCCCGATCCGCTGCTTCTCGGAGGCGTTGCGCGACCACTTGTAGCGCAGCGGCAGCTCGCCGACGCCGTTGGCGACCGCGCCGCCGCGCGAGCGCGTCAGCATCTGCTGGTCGGCGAGCTGGTCGAAGTCGCGGCGGATCGTCGCGGCCGAGACGCCCGCGTGCTCCGCCGCCTCCTCGATGCTGAGCCGCCCCCGCTCGGTGAGCAGCTCCAGCAGCGCGTTCCAGCGCGTGACTCGATCCATCGCCTCTGCAGCCACCGGGTTGCGGAGCCTACACGGCGACCCGCGCACCCGCTCGCCGCGATCCATTCCGGAGGTTGACCGTGCACCACGTCGAGACCGAGATCGCCAGCCAGCCGGCCTGCTGGCGCGCCGCGGCGGAGGCCGCCCGCGACGCCGCCGCCCTGCTGCCGCGCGCCGGCGAGCGGGTCGCCGTCGTCGGCTGCGGCACCTCCTGGTTCATGGCCCAGTCCTACGCGGTGGCGCGCGAGCAGGCCGGCCACGGCGAGACCGACGTCTTCCCCGCCTCCGAGATGCCGCCCGGGCGCGCCTACGACCGCGTGCTGGCGCTGACCCGCTCGGGCACGACGACCGAGGTCGTCGAGGTGCTGGAGCGGATCGAGCGGCGCGGGCCGGCGGTCGCGATCACCGCGGTCGCCGGTCAGCCGATCGAGGGCGCCGCGGACGAAGCGGTCGTGCTCGACTTCGCCGACGAGCGCTCGGTCGTGCAGACGCGCTTCGCCACGACCGCGCTCGTGCTGCTGCGCGCCCACCTCGGTCTCGACCACGCCGCCGCGATCGACGACGCCGAGGCCGCGCTGGCGCAGGCCGCCGACCCGGCCCTGGTCGCCGCGCAGCAGATCACCTTCCTCGGGCGCGACTGGACGGTCGGGCTCGCGCACGAGGCCGCGCTGAAGCTGCGCGAGGCGGCCGGCTCGTGGACCGAGTCCTACCCGGCGATGGAGTACCGCCACGGCCCGATCAGCATCGCCGAGCCGGGCCGCGCCGTGTGGCTGTTCGGCGGCGACCCGGCCGGGCTCGCGGCGGAGGTGCGGAGCACGGGCGCCCACGTCGTCGCCGACGCGATCGATCCGCTCGCCGACCTCGTGCGGGCGCAGCGGGTCGCGGTCGAGAAGGCGCTCGCCGCCGGCCTCGACCCGGACAGGCCGCGCAACCTCAGCCGCTCGGTCATCCTCGGCTCATGACCTGCGTGATCGCGCTCGACGTCGGCGGCACCGCGATGAAGGGCGCGCTGCTGTCCCCCGGCGGCGCGATGCTCCACCGCGAGCGCTGGCCCACGCGCCGGGACGAGGGTCCCGGCGCCGTCGTCGAGGCGATCGTGAACGCCGCGCTGGAGC
>JAEXXR010000281.1 GCA_023405705.1 Actinomycetes bacterium | reverse complement strand
GGCGGCAGCACCTCTGCCGCCACGACTGCCGGCGGCGGTGACGGCGCCACGTCCGGCGCCCCGAACGGGAACCTGCGCGTCGTGCTCGCCGCGCCGCCCTCGGGCCTCGACCCGATCGTCTCCGCCCGTGACGGCCAGTACGTCTGGGGCACGATGCTGGAGCCGCTCGTCGCGGTCGACGACAGAGAGCAGCCGACCAGAGACGGCCTCGTCGTCGACTGGTCGCGCCCGGACCAGACGACGTGGGAGCTGAGACTGCGCCCCGGCGTCAGCTTCACCAACGGCGAGCCGTTCGACGCGAGAGCCGCGGCCTTCGCGATCCAGGAGAACGTCGACAACCCCGCCGGCATCCTCAAGTCGTACTTCGCGAACGTCAGATCGGTCAGAGCCGAGGGCGAGGAGACCGTCGTCGTCACGACGAGAAGGCCGCAGGTCAACCTCGTCGACCTGCTCACGACCGTCTTCGCGCTGCCGCCGAGGTACTACGGCGAGCAGGGCAGCGAGGGCTTCACGAAGGCACCGGTCGGAACCGGTCCGTTCACCTGGACCAGAGAGCTGCCCGGCCGCTCGATGCAGGTCTCCGCCAACGCCGACTACTGGGGCGATCAGCCCGGCGTGAGAGACATCACCTTCACGTGGGCGACCGACGCCCAGCAGCGCCTCTCGCTGCTGCAGTCGGGGGCCGCCGACGTCGCCTTCGACCTGCCGCCGACGCAGGCCCAGTCGGCCGCCGACGCCGGCCTCGACGTCACCGAGATACCGACGGCCGTCAAGATCACCGGCTTCATCCAGGCCGACAGAGCGCCGTTCGACGACGTCGACGTGCGCAGAGCGGCGCAGTTGGCGATCGACCGCGACGCGCTCGTCGAGTCGATCTTCCAGGGCAGAGCGACCGCCACCGGCGGCATGCTGAACATGCTCCCCGGCGAGGAGCCGGCCGAGGAGGTCACGCCCGATCCCGAGGCGGCGAAGGCGCTGCTGAGAGGGCAGAGCCCGAGCATCGAGCTGACCTACCCGACGAAGTACACGAACATCCAGGACGTCGCCGAGGCGACCGCCGGGATGCTCCAGGAGGCCGGCTTCGACGTGAGACTGACCGCGGTCGACTACGGCACGCTCGTCGGCAGAATCGTCAGACGCCAGATCGACGGCATGTACCTGCTCGGCGCGGTCCCGAACGTCGCGCACCCGGACTTCTTCGCGCACGGCTTCATGACCTCGACGTCGATCACGGCCAACTGCCCCGACAGAGAGCTGGACGTGCTGACCGAGAGAGCGCTCGTGCAGCCCGACGCGGAGTCGTCCCAGCCGATCTACGACGAGCTGAACACGCGCGCCGTGGTCGACAACGCCTGCTACGCGCCGCTCTACAACCAGACGTTCAACATCGGCTCCAAGGGCGTCAACGGGCTCGAGTACAGCCCGCTCAACGTCCCGGACTTCGACCGCGTCACGCTCGGCTGAGCGATGGGCCGCGACGCCGACATCCCCGTGGCCGAGACGTCCACGAGCCGTGAGCGGATCGTCGGCGTCAGCGACCTCACCGTCGTCCACCAGCGCCGCGGCGGCGGGCGGGGCGAGCGCTTCGCCGCCGTCGACGGCGTCTCGCTCGACCTGCACGCCGGCGAGGTCGTCGCCGTCGTCGGCGAGTCGGGCTCGGGCAAGACGACGCTGGCGATGGCCCTGACCGCCCTCGGCGCGCACACGTCGGGGACGGTCGAGCTGCTCGGCCGCGACCTCGCAACGCTGAGCCAGAAGCAGATCCGCGCGCTGCGCCCGGAGGTCCAGGTGATCTTCCAGGACCCGCACGGCTCGCTCGACCCGCGCCAGAGCGTCAAGGCGGGCTTCAAGGAGCTGCGCGGGCTCCAGCCGGAGCGGACGGGATGGATCGACGACGCCGGCCTGCTCGCGCAGGTGCGGCTGTCGCCCGACCTGCTCGACCGCTACCCGCACCAGCTCTCGGGCGGGCAGGCGCAGCGCGTCTGCATCGCCCGCGCGCTGCTGATGCGGCCGCGCGTGCTCGTCGCCGACGAGCCGACCTCCGGCCTCGACGTCTCCGTCCAGGCCGAGGTGCTGCGGCTGCTGCTGGAGCTGCGCGAGAGCACCGGCGTCGCGATCCTCTTCATCAGCCACGACCTCTCGGTCGTGCGGCGGATCTCCGACCGCGTCTACGTGATGCGGCACGGCAGAGTCGTCGAGCAGGGCGAGACCGCGGTCGTGCTCGACGCGCCGCAGGAGACCTACACCCGTCAGCTGATCGCGGCTGTTCCGGGCCGTTCGCTCGGCCTGCGGCCTCGGAACGGCTCGGAAGAACTCGCCCAAGGGGCTCCTCCTTCCGGAGCGGAGGTGGCGCTGTGAGCACGTCGCTCGTCAACTTCGGCGCCCGCAAGCTCGGCGCCGCGCTCGTCACGCTGCTGCTCGCGCTGACGGCCGCGTTCGCGCTCGGGCACCTCTCGGGCGACCCCGTGTACAACATCCTCGGGCCGCTCGCCGAGCGCGAGCAGATCGACGCGATGCGCGCCGAGCTCGGGCTCGACAAGCCGATCGCCGAGCAGTACGTCGTCTACCTCGGCGACACCGTCCGCGGCGAGCTGGGCAACTCGCTCCAGTACTTCCGCTCCAACGCCGAGCTGATCTCCTCGCGCCTGCCGCAGTCGATCCAGCTGCTCGCCGCGGCGATGTTCCTGGCGATCCTGATCGGCGTGCCGCTGGGGACCCTGGCGGCGGTGAAGGAGGGGACGTGGTGGGACCGCGCCGCCTCGACCGTCGCGCTGCTGGGCCAGTCGGTCCCCGTCTTCTGGCTCGGGCTGATGCTGATCCTGATCTTCGCGGTGCAGCTGAGATTGCTGCCATCGGGCCAGTCGGGAGGGCTCGACCACCTGATCCTGCCGGCGGTGACGCTGTCGCTGCTGCCGCTCGCGCACATCGCGCGGCTGACGCGCGCCTCGATGGCCGAGGTGCTCGCCGAGCCCTACATCGACGCGGCGCGGGCGCGCGGCCTCAGCTCCCGCCGGATCGTCGGCCTGCACGCGCTGCGCAACGCGGCGCTGCCGGTGCTGACCGTCACCGCGCTGCAGACGGGCGTGCTGCTGTCGGGCGCCGTCGCGGTCGAGTACGTCTACTCGTGGCCGGGGCTCGGGACGCTGGCGCTGGAGGCCGTCCAGTTCCGCGACTACACGCTCGCGCAGGCGGTCGTGATCGTCGGGGCCGTCGCCTTCGTCGCGCTCAACCTGCTCGTCGACCTGCTCTACGTCGTCGTCGACCCGCGCCTGCGCTGAGGAGATTCGACCGGATGTCCGCCACCGAATCGACCGCGACCGAGCTTGCCGCCGTCACCCCGGCGATCGCGCCGTCGCCCGCGACCGCGCGCCGCATCCGCCGCTCGCGCGCGGTGCTGTGGCTGTCGCTGCCGCTCGCCTTCATCGCGCTGGTCGTGCTGGTCGTGCCGCTGCTGGGCGTGCTGCCCGACCCGCACAGGCAGCACCTCGACCAGACGCTGCTGCCGCCCTTCTTCATGGACGGCGGCTCGATGTCGCACCCGCTCGGGACCGACAAGCTCGGCCGCGACCTGCTGTCGCGGATGGTCACCGGCGGCCGGCTGACGCTGCTGATCGGCCTGGTCGGCACGCTCGTCGCGATCGTCCCCGGCACGCTGATCGGCCTGCTCGCCGGCTACAAGCGCGGCTGGGTCGACACCGTCGTCTCGCGCTTCATCGAGGCGCAGCTGGCGCTGCCGTTCGTGCTGATCGCGCTCGCGATCATCGCTAACCGCGGCTCCTCGCTCGGCGTCCTGATCGTCGTGCTGGCGCTGACCGGCTGGGCGCCGTGCGCGCGCGTCGTGCGCGCCGAGACGATGGCGCTGCGCGAGCGGCAGTTCGTGCTCGGGCTGCGCGCCGCGGGCGCCTCCAGCGCGCGGATCGTGCTGCGCCACGTGCTGCCGAACCTGACCGGCGTGATCGTCGTGCTGGCGACGCTGCAGGTCGGCACCGCGATCCTGATCGAGTCGGCGCTCAGCTTCCTCAACCTCGGGATCCAGCCGCCCGACATCTCGTGGGGCCAGATCCTCGCCTCCGGCAGAGAGGTGCTGACGCAGGCGTGGTGGATCTCGACCTTCGCCGGCATCGCGATCACCGTCGTCGTGCTGCTCGTCAACCTGCTGGGCGACGCGCTGCTGAGCCACTACGACCCGAAGAAGCGGAAGTTCTGATGACCGCCACCGCTCCTCTCCCGACCACGACCGCCGAGCCGGCGCTGCGGATCGACGACCTGCGCGTGGAGGCGCGCCTCGCCGACGACACGCTGCTGCTCGTCGACGGGCTCGACCTCGACCTGCGCCCGGGCGAGATCGTCGGCGTCGTCGGCGAGTCGGGCTCCGGCAAGACGACGCTCGTGCGCACGCTGATCGGGCTGCTCGACAAGAACGTGACGGTCGCGCACGGGGCGGTCGCGGTCGGCGGCGAGCAGGTCGTCGCGCCCGGCGTCGACCGCACCGACGTCGTCCGCGGCGCGCGCATCGGGACCGTCTTCCAGGACGCGTCGCGCTCGCTCAACCCGGTCCTGAAGGTCCGCTCGCAGCTGCGCGAGGTGCTGAAGGCGCACAAGCCGGAGCTGAGCAAGGCCGACGCGGAGCAGAAGATGCGGACGGTGCTGGAGCGGATGCAGATCGACGACCCCGAGCGGGTCCTCGGCTCCTACCCGCACCAGCTCTCCGGCGGCCAGCGCCAGCGCGTCGCGATCGCGCTGGCGGTCGTCTCCGAGCCGCAGATCGTGCTGGCGGACGAGTGCACGACCGCGCTCGACGTGACGACGCAGGCCGAGGTCGTCGCGCTCTTCCGCGACCTCGTCGCCGAGCTGGGCGTCGCGCTGATCTTCGTCACCCACGACCTGCTGCTCGCCGCCGACCTCTGCGACCGCATCGTCGTCATGTACGGCGGGCAGGCGGCCGAGGTCGGCCCGACCCGGCGCGTGCTGCTGGAGCCCCACCACCCGTACAGCGCGGGGCTGCTGTCGGCCGTGCCGAGCTGGAGCGCCGACGGGCCGATCCGCGGCATCGAGGGCTCCGCGCCGCGCGTCACGACCGCCTTCGCCGGCTGCCGCTTCGCCGGCCGCTGCCCGCGCGCCGACGACGACTGCCGCGCCGCGCCGATCCCCTGGACCGGCGAAGCCGGCACGCGCGACGGCTACCGCTGCATCCACCCGCTCGGAGCCGAGCCGGCGTCGCCGCCGGCCGCCACCGGCTCGGCCGCGGCCGACCGCTGAACGCATCGAACGCCTGACCGGAGGACCCGCCTTGCCGTCTGACCCCTCGCCCCTCGGCGCGATCGGCGCCTACGCCGTCCACCTGCCCGCGCACGGCCTCGCGACGACCGCCTTCGGCGACGCCGGCTCCCCCGGCCGCCAGGCGCGCACGGTCGCCGCCCACGACGAGGACGCCGTCACGCTCGCCGTCGCCGCCGCGCTGCCGCTCGCCGACGAGATCGCCGGTGCAGCCTCGCTGCTGCTCGCGACCTCTGAGCCGCCCTACCTCGACAAGGGCTCGGCGGCGACCGTGCACGCCGCGCTGGAGCTGCCGGCGACCGTCTCCGCCGCGGACCTCGTCGGCCT
>JAEXXR010000275.1 GCA_023405705.1 Actinomycetes bacterium | reverse complement strand
CTCGCGGCGCGGGCGCGGCTGACGCTCGACGACGAGACGGTCGCCTGCGCCGCCGACGACACGGCGACCGGTGGCGTGCAGGACGCGGCCGACGCCGACCCCTTCGGGCTGACCCCGCGCGAGCGCCAGGTGCTCGCGCTCGTCGCCGCCGGCGCGACCAACCGCGAGATCGGCGCGACGCTCTTCATGGCCGAGAAGACGGCGAGCGTCCACGTCTCGCGGATCCTCGCCAAGCTCGACGTGCGCACCCGCACGCAGGCCGCCGCCGTCGCCCACCGCCTCGGGCTCGACGGCCCGGTCGCCGGCTAGCTCAGGCGGTCGCGAACGCGGCGCGGGCCGCCTCGAAGGCCGCCTCCCACTCGCCGACGTGGTCCTTCAGCCGGTGGCCGCGCGCCCAGCGGCTGCCGGCCTTGCCGAGCTTGCGCCGCAACCGGCCGTCCTCGACGATCCGGGTCAGCGTCGTCTCCCAGCCGTCGTCGGCCACGAGCAGCCCGCCCTGGTCCTCGCCATGGCCGAGATAGGGCCCGACCGGCGACGCGAGCCACGGCACGCCCAGCGCCGCGTACTCCTTCAGCTTCACGTCCGAGCGCCACCGGTTGAACGGCACGTCCTGCAGCAGCGCGATGCCGACGTCGAAGGCGGCGATTCTCGCGGGCAGCTCGCCGAACTGGACGGGTCCGGTGCGGACGTAGCGCGGGTGGCCGAGCTGGAGGTCGATCGGGCCGACGCTCTCGATCGTCACGTGGGGATGGGCGTCGAGCAGCCGGAGCGCGATCTCGCGCAGGCCCAGCTCGTTCCAGTCGCGCTGGTGGTCGGCCCACGCTATCCAGCCGATCCGCACCGGCCCGCGGCGCGAGGTGCCGCCGCGGCGGTCGAAGCTGCGCGGCAGGTAGTTCGGCACGACGTGGACGGCGCGCGCCCCGGCCTCGCGATAGCGCTCGGCGAGCAGCTCGTTCGTCGTCGTGACGACGTCGACCATCCGCACCATCGCGCGCGTGTCGGCGACCGCCTCCTGCGCACGCAGCCCGCCTCTTCTCAGCGCCTGAGCGACGGCGACGTTGTCGTCGTGGTCCCACACCACCGGCAGCCCGGACTCGCGCAGCCGCGCCAGCTGCATCCGCGTGTTTCTGCCCTGATAGCGGTGGACGAAGACGAGGTCGCAGGCGAGCACCTCCCGCGAGAGCTTGATCTCGGCCTCGGTCTCCAGCGTCAGCTGGTGCCCACGCCGGACCAGCTCGTCGAGCGGCTCGAACGAGCGGTAGTTGGTGCGCGGTGGTGAGAAGGCGGCTATCCGCATCGCACCGGAGACCATGCCGGAGCCGGACCGGCGAATGCAAGCGAGAGCTGTCGCGGCGGCGCGCGCCGCCGCGAGCGGCCGCCGCTCAGCCGCGCGGCACGACGAAGCCGGCGACGGCGACGAAGTGGACCGCGGCGGCGAGGATCACGAGCGCGTGGAAGAGCTCGTGGTAGCCGAAGATTCTCGGCACGGGGTCGGGGCGGCGCTTGGCGTAGATGACCGCGCCGGCGGTGTAGAAGATGCCGCCGCCGACGAACAGCAGCGTCGGCACGAGGCCGAGCACGGAGACGATCTTCGGCAGCGCGATGATGCCGACCCAGCCGAGCGCGACGTAGCCCATCGCCTTCAGCATTCTCGGCGCGTCGATCCACGCGAGGTTGAGCGCGACGCCGAGCGCGGCGCCGCCCCAGGCGACGCACAGCAGCACCGTGCCGAGCGTGCCGCCGACGACGAGCAGCGCGACCGGCGTGGCGCTGCCGGCCATGAAGACGTAGATCATCGAGTGGTCGAGGCGGCGCATCCAGCGACGCACGTTCGGCCGCCAGGTGATGCGGTGGTAGACGGCGCTGACGGCGAAGAGGCCGACCATCGAGACCGCGTAGACGACGGCGACGAAGGTCGCGCGGCCGGTCGGCGCGGTCCACACCAGCAGCGCGCCGGCGATCAGGGCGGCGACCGCCGCCCACTGGTGCGAGACGCCGCGCAGCTTCGGCCGCTTGGCCGCCAGCTCCGCGATCTCGCCGCGGACCGTCTCGATCAGGTCGTCGCGCACGGTTGCATCGTAGCCAGCGACGCGGGTTCGGGACGCGGGAAGGTCCGCGCGCGGTCGATCTGCAGGACGGCGCCCGCGAGGACGGACCGCCGCCCTGCCCGTCACGACCGCGCCCGGGCAGCGAGAACGCGCGCCGGGCGCTGGTGGCGCGCGTCCCGCCCCGACGTCCCCGATCCTCAGACGGCGCGTGGCAGGAGCCGACGCGCGAGCGCTGCCAAGTGCTGCGCGTCGGTCCCGCAGCATCCGCCGAGGATGGGGACGTCGAAGTCTCGCCCGATCGCGTCCATCGCCTCGCCGAACGTCTCCGGCGGGTCGCTTACGGCGTGGTCGAGCAGGATCAGCTGGTCGGGTGTCAGCGAGGAGCCGTTCGCCTTCACCTCGCGCAGCCGGCTGGCGGCGCGGGAGGAGGTGACGGAGAGGTCGGTGAGCGCCGTCCGCACGACGCTCGGGTGGACGCAGGAGATCGAGTAGAAGGCCGGCGCGGGCAGCACGTGGTCGTCGATCCGCTCGATCGCCGCGTGCAGGTAGGTGCCGTCGAGGATGCGACCGCGCTGATCGAGCACGAAGCTGATCGCGTACGGCAGGCCGCTTGTCGACATCGCGATCGCGACGCCGTGCGCCTCCTCGATCGACGGGAAGGTCGGCGCGAACAGCAGGTCGGCGCCCGCCTCGACGAGCGCGGAGACCTGCTCCGCGTGGTAGTCGGCGCCGTCGAGGTGGCCGAGGCAGTCGGCCGGCTCGTAGGCGTCGCCGTAGGGTCCGACGACGCCGGCGACGAAGACCGGCTCGTGCTCGCTCGCGGCGCGCACCTCGCCGAGCAGGGCGACCGCCTCGGCGTTGAGCCGTCGCACCGCCTCCCCGCCGCCGCGCCCTGCTCGCTCGACGTAGCGTCTGCTGGCGCGGAAGGTCGGCGTGCCGGCGATCGCCGGCAGCCCGTGCGCCCGCGCGACGTCGACGTACTCGGCGTAGATCGAGCGCAGCGCCTCGCGTCCCTCCCGCTGCTCGAGCAGCGCGGCGACCTGGATGTGCGGGTCGAGCGCGAGCTGCGTCTCGAACATGATCCGCGTCTCGATCCCTCCGTCGGAGAGGATCGGAGTTCCCGAATCGAGCAGCTCCTGGAGCATGGGGCGCAGCATCCCACACGAGCCCACCATTGACTACCCGCTCTCTGGTGTATTCGGCCCCGTCTATCTGGCAAGCCCGCGAAGTCTCGGCGGGACGGGCCGGCAGACGACCGCGACGACCGTCCGGGCCCGCCCGCGGCCAGCCCCCCGCCCGCCCCGCGCAAATTAGCAAAAC
>JAEXXR010000254.1 GCA_023405705.1 Actinomycetes bacterium | reverse complement strand
GTGCCCGCGCCTGCACGGTCAGGCTCGTCAAGCTCAACGTCATGCCGTACAGAACCCGCGGCGGCGCACCGGTGCAGCTGCCGCACGCCGCCAAGGGGCCGCTGAAGGGGACGCGCAGCGTCCCGGCCGGCGGCAGCGCGACGATCAGGGTGGCGGTCCCCGCGACCGTCGAGCGGTTCGCGGCCGCGACGCTGCCGGCCGGGAACGCGCTCGTCGGCAACGTCGTCGTCGCGGTCGAGCAGAACGGCGCGAGCAGCGAGGCCGTCCGCATGTTCGCCGCCACCGGCCCCGGCACGCCGGCGCCGTTCCCGGCCGCGAGCACGCTCGACGCGGTCAGAGTGCCGGCGCGGCCGCCGGGCAGAACGGCGCGCAAGGCGCGCTACAAGGTGTCGGTCACCGGCACCCAGACGTCGACCTGGTCGTACGACCGCACGCGCCAGCAGGGCGCCTGCACGGTGATCGCGCGCGGCAGCGGCAGACAGACGCTGCGGCTGAGATCGACCGCCAGCCCGGCGCTCGACGCGGTCACCTTCTCCGACGGCGCGCCCGGACTGCAGAAGGCCGGCACGAACCTGCCGGTCCTCGTGCCGGTGCAGATCGACGCGGTCCGCGACGGCGCCGAGACGCAGGGCGCCACGGGCGACTGCGGCGGCGTCTACGGCGGCGACGGCGGAGGCGACCCGCCTCAGTGCACGAGAACCGGCTCGACGAAGGCGAACGTGATCGTCGGCTACTTCGACCTCGACGACCGCCTCGGCGGCTTCGTCGCGCCGTCGTCGTTCGTCGTGCCGACGCCGGCGCCCGACTGCCCGGTCGAGCTGCCGAACGGGGTCGTCGACCCGCTCGACTTCCTGCAGCCGAGATTCGTGCGGACCGGCCCGCTGACCGCGGGCGGCGCGCCCGGCAAGGTGATCGTCGTGCACAAGCTGAGCGACACGCGCAAGCTCGACGGCGGCACCGTCCGCACGACCGGCCGCATCACGGTCACCTTCCGGAAGGTGAACTAGCATCACGGCGGCCGTGGCCGCCGACGCGACAACCGAGACGCCCGTCCCGACTCGCCTGACCGCCGCCGCGGCGCGCCGGATCGCGCTCGCGGCGCAGGGCTTCGCCGACCCGCGCCCCGCCGGCCGCGTCGACGCCCGTCACCTGCGGCGCGTGATCGACCGCGTCGGGCTGCTGCAGCTCGACTCGGTCAACGTCTTCCAGCGGACCCACTACATGCCGCTCTACTCGCGCCTCGGCCCCTACCCGCGCGAGGCGCTCGACCGGCTGACGGCGCACACCGCCGGCCCGGTCAGACGCGAGCTGTTCGAGTACTGGGCGCACGAGGCGTCGCTCGTCCCGCTGCGCCTCCAGCCGCACCTGCGCTGGCGGATGGAGCGGGCCGACAGGGACGCCTGGGGCGGCATGCGGCGGATCGCGGAGGAGCATCCGCACCTCGTCGAGGAGGTGCTGGAGCTGGTGCGCGAGCAGGGACCGATCCGCGCCAACGACACCTCCGCCGCGGAGCGTGCGAGACGCAGGCCGGGCGAGATGTGGAACTGGCACGAGGGCAAGATCGCGCTCGAGTACCTGTTCTGGAGCGGGCAGGTGACGGCGGCGCGACGGGTCAACTTCGAGCGTCGCTACGACCTGCCCGAGCGGGTGCTTCCGCCGGAGGTCGTGGCGGCGCCGACGCCGTCGGTCGAGGAGGCGCAGCGCGAGCTGGTGCGGGTCGCGGCGCGCGCGACCGGCGTCGCGACCGAGCCCGACCTCGGCGACTACTTCCGCCTGCCGCGGAAGGAGTCGAAGGCGCGCGTCGCGGAGCTGGTCGAGGCCGGCGAGCTGGCCGAGGTCGAGGTCGACGGCTGGGGCGCGCCGGCCTACCTGTGGCCCTCGGCGCGCCGTCCCCGGCGGGTGCGAGCCCGCGCGCTGCTGAGCCCCTTCGACTCGCTGATCTGGTTCCGCCCGCGGACCGAGCGGATCTTCGGCTTCCGCTACCGGATCGAGATCTACACGCCCGCGGAGAGACGCGTCCACGGCTACTACGTCCTCCCGTTCCTGCTCGGCGACGAGCTGGTCGCGCGCGTCGACCTGAAGTCCGACCGCGCCGCCGGCGTCCTGCGCGTCCAGGCCGCCTTCGCGGAGGAGAGCGCCTCCGCCGCGCCCGACGAGATCGCCGCCGAGCTGGCGGCCGAGCTGCGCGACGTCGCCGCCTGGCTCGGCCTCGAAGCGGGCGTCGAGGTCACCAGACCGCGCAGAGGCGACCTCGCCCCGCTGGTCGCCGCCACGCTCTGAACGACGGGATCGCAACTTCCCGGGCCAGGCCCCGTTTCAGTGATCGTCGGCAGCGAGAGGGCACCAGGAGCGCGCCCTTGGAACGCGCCGGCGGCTCATCTATCGAGAAAGGGTTCCGATGCGCACCACACGTGCGACCATCGCCGTGCTCGCGGCGGCGGCAGCCGTCTACGTCCCAGTCGCCGCGCCTGCATCCGCGGCCGACCCGGTCACGCTGACCTTCCCGTACACGAGCGCGGTCCAGTCGCTCGTCGTCCCCGACGGGGTCACCCGTGCGAGCTTCACGCTCCGCGGGGCCAACGGCGGCCGTCCCAGCCACGGGGGCTCGCTCGGCGGCGTCGGCGCGCTGCTGAGAGCGACGCTGCCGGTGACGCCAGGGCAGAGATTCGACGTCTACGTCGGCGGACAGGGGTACGCCGGCACACGCGGTGGGTTCAACGGCGGCGGAATCGGCGGCAACATCGACGACTACATAACGGCAGGCCGCGGCGGCGGCGCCTCCGACGTGCGGCCCTCCGG
>JAEXXR010000252.1 GCA_023405705.1 Actinomycetes bacterium | reverse complement strand
ACCGGCGCCAGGCCCACGGTCGGCGGCGCCGCCCGGCCACTCGCCGGGCAGACCGTCGTCCCGCTCGTCGTCGGCCGCCGCGCCCGGCCACTCGTCGGTCCCGCCCTCCGCCGTCGCGCCCGGCCAGCCGGCGCTCTCACCGGCCCACTCGCCTCCGTCCCCGAAGCCGTCGCTGCCGGCGTCGCTCAACGCGCGCAGCAGGTCTTCGCGCTCGACGGGCTTGGTGAGGAAGTCGTCCATGCCAGCGTCCTCGGCGGCGTCGCGGTCCTCGACGAAGGCGTTGGCGGTCATCGCGACGATCCGCGGCTGGCGCTCGGGCGGCAGCTCGCGGCGGATGCGGCGGGTTGCGCCGAGGCCGTCGAGGTTCGGCATCTGCATGTCCATCAGCACGAGGTCGTACGCCTGGCGGTGGAGCGCCTCGACCGCCTCCAGGCCGTCGGCGGCGACGTCGGCGCGGTGGCCGAGCCGCTCCAGCGTCGCGACCGCCACGCGCTGGTTGACGGCGTTGTCCTCCGCGACCAGCACGCGCAGCGGGCGCTCCGCGACCGGCAGCGCGTCGACGACCTCGTGCTCGGCGGTCGCCGGCTCGGCGCGGCCGGCGATCGCGTCGACCAGCGCGCCGCGCAGCACCGCCGGCTTGACCGGCTTCGACAGCGTCGCCGCCAGCCGCCCGCGCGCGAGGGCGGGGTCGACGCCGCCGATCGAGGAGAGCAGCACGATCGGCAGCCCGAACGCGGTCGCCTCCGCCAGCGCGTCGGCGAGCGCGATGCCGTCCATCTCCGGCATCTGCATGTCGAGCACGGCGATGTCGAAGCTCGGGCCGCCGCCGCCCGCGACCCGGTCGATCGCCGCGCTCGGCAGCTCGTAGCTCTCCGTCTCGACGTCCCACGCGGCGAGCTGGCGCTCCAGCAGCCGGCGGTTGACGGCGTTGTCGTCGACGACGAGCGCGCGCCGGCCGTGGAGACCCTCCGGCACGTCGGTGACCGGATCGTGGCCGGGGACGCGCGGCAGCTCGAGCTCCAGCGCGAACGCCGAGCCGGCGCCGACCTCCGACGCGACGTCGACCTCGCCGCCCATCGCCTCGACCAGCCGCCGCGCGATCGCGAGGCCGAGGCCGGTGCCGCCGAACTTGCGCGTCGTCGAGGCGTCGACCTGCGAGAACGACCGGAAGAGGCGGTCGAGCCGGTCGGCCGGGATCCCGATGCCGGTGTCGCGCACCTCCAGCCGCAGCCGCGCGCGGCCGAAGCCGGCCTCGGTCAGGCGCGCGTGGACGGTCACCGCGCCCTCCTCGGTGAACTTGACGGCGTTGGAGAGGAAGTTGATCGCGACCTGCCGCAGCCGCGTCGAGTCGCCGATCAGCCGCGCCGAGCCGTCGCTCTCCAGCAGGTAACCGAGGTCGAGGCCCTTCGCGGTCGCCTGCGGGGCGAGCAGGTCGAGCGCGCTCTCGATCACGTCGCGCAGCTCGAACGGGTGCTGCTCCAGCTCCAGCTTGCCGGACTCGATCTTGGAGAAGTCGAGGATGTCGTTGATGACGGCCAGCAGCGCGTCGCCGCTGAGGCGGACGGTCTCGACGTAGTCGCGCTGCTCGCGCGTCAGGTCGGTGTCGATCAGCAGGCTGGTCATGCCGACGATCGCGTTCATCGGCGTGCGGATCTCGTGGCTCATCGTCGCGAGGAAGGCCGACTTGGCCTGCGCCGCGCGCTCGGCCTCGTCGCGCGCCGCCTCGATCTGGGTCCGTGCGCGCTCCCGCTCCGCGCGTGCCCGCTCGCGCTCGGTGATGTCGCGCACGAAGTGGCTGATCGTCAGCCGCTCGCCGTCGGCGGCGGCCGCCATCGTCACCTCGATCGGTATCCGGCGGCCGTCGGGGTGGACGGCGACGTCCTCGACGCGGACGTTGAAGTCGGCGACGTCGCCGGTGTAGCAGTACCTGCGCATCGCGTCGTCGTGGCGCTCGGCGACGCGCGGCGGGAAGGCTTCCGGCGGAGGCTCTCTGCCGACGATCTGCTCGCGCGGGACGCCGAGCAGCTCCTCGGCGCGCGGGTTCCACTCCAGCACGCGGCCGTCGCCGTCGAGCACGATCACGGCGTCCAGGGCGGAGGTGATCACCGCTCTCAGGCGCGCCTCGCTGTCGCTCAGCCGCAGCGTCCGCTCGGCGACGGCGACCTCCAGCTCGCGGTTGCGGCCGGCGAGCGCCTGGCGGTTGCGCGTGATCTGCCAGGCGAGCGCGCCGAAGACGAGCGCCAGTATCGCCACGAGCGCGACCTCCAGTGCCAGCAGCCAGGCGCGGTCGGCCTCGGCGCGGTCCTCGATGCTCGCGCCGATCGCGGAGTTCTGCGTCCGCAGCGCGTCGGTGCGGGCGGCGGCGGCGCGGCGCTCGGCCGGCGTGCCGGTCGGCAGCAGCGCGGCGTGGACGTCGATCGCGAGCCGGTCGAGCTGCTGCTCGACCTCGGCCATCCCGTGGCGCACGTCGTCGTCCTCGATGCGGCCGAAGCCGACGCCGTCCGACGGCTGGCCGATCGCGTCGCGCGCTATGCCGCGGGCCGCGTCGAGGTTGCGCTCGACCTCGCCGGCGTCGGCGACGACGGGCGG
>JAEXXR010000166.1 GCA_023405705.1 Actinomycetes bacterium | reverse complement strand
CGGTCGGCTCGCTGTGGGCGACGCTGTTCGACCGCGAGGGGCCGCACGCGGCGAAGGCGACGCCGCCGGCCGACGCGCTCGCCGCCGGCAGCGGCGAGGGACCCGTCGCGACCTGGCTGCGGATCGGCGAGGCGACGATCGGCGCGCAGGGCGCCTCGGGCGAGATCCCCGGCCTCGCCTCCTGGGAGCTGGAGTTCGAGGGCGGCGAGGCGCCCTTCCCCTACCTCCCGGCCGGCTGGATGTATCGCGCGCCGCTGCCGCGCACGAAGGCGCTCAGCCTCGTGCCGGGCCTGCGCGTCGCCGGCACCGTCACCGTCAGAGGGCGCACCCTCCAGCTCGACCGCTGGCCGGGGATGGTCGGCCACAACTGGGGCGCCGAGCACGCCGAGCGCTGGATCTGGCTGCACGGCACCGCCTTCGACCAACAGCCGGACGCCTGGATCGACATGGTCGTCGGGCGGATCCTCTTCGGCGGCCGGCTGACGCCGTGGATCGCCAACGGCTGCCTCTCGGTCGACGGCAGACGCCACCGCCTCGGCGGCATCGGCCGCGTCCGCTCGACGAGAATCGACGAGCTGCCCGAGCGGGCGACCTTCTGGGTGGCCGGCGAGGAGGTCGCGATCCGCGGCAGCGTCGGCGCCCCGCCCGGCGACGTCGTCGGCTGGGTCTACAGCGACCCCGACGGCGCCGAGCACAACACCGCCCACAGCGCGATCGCCGACATGAGGCTGACCGTCGCGCGCAGATCGCTGCCGCCGCTGGAGCTGTCGGTCGCAGGCGGCGCCACCTACGAGCTGGGCATGCGCGAGAAGAACCACGGCATCCCGCTGCAGCCGTTCGGCGACCCCTGAGGCGTCGCCCAGGCCACCCGCGCGGCCGTCACCGCGCCGCTGCGGCCGCCCCGCCGCAGCGCGCGAGCGAGCGAGCGCGCCGGCCGGTCAGGCCGGATCCCAGGCCTGCACGCCCTCCTGGTGGGTGATCATGCCGTCTCTGACGTCGGCCATCATCGCGACCTCGACTCTCATGCCGTCGGCGTATCTGCACTCGACCGTGTAGGCGACGCCGTCGGGCCCCACGAGCGCATGGGTCACTCTGTGGGTCATGTCGCGCGAGCAGACGTCGTCCAGCATCGCCCGGATCGCGGCTCTGCCCTGGAGCGTGTGCGGGCTGCTCGGCGGATGGTCGTGGTCGATCATCGTGACCGTCGCGTCGTCGGCGAACATCGCCGCCTGCGCGGCGGCGTCCCGCGCCTCGATCGCCCGTCTGAGCGCGGCGAGGTCGAGCATGTCTGCGGTGGCACCCATCTCCCTGCCTCCTGTCCGTTCGGGACCGCTGACCCGACGGTACGCCCCCGAACGGGAGGATTCAGGTGTGAGCACGCCGATGCGGTACGGGCTCCGGCCGCTCGGCGACCGGAGAACCGCACCCGATCGGACGATCAGGAGGCGTCGGCGGGCTCCACGGCCTCGGCGGCCGGGGCCGGCGCCGGGGCGGTGCCCATGCTGTGGAAGCCGCCGTCGACGTGGACGATCTCGCCGGTGATGGCGCGGGCCCAGTCGGACAGCAGGAAGCAGATCGTCTGGGCGACCGGCTCGGGGTCGGTGACGTCCCAGCCGAGCGGGGCCTGTCTGCCCCACGCGTCCGAGAGCGTCTGGAAGCCCGGGATGCCGCCGGCCGCGACCGTCTTCAGCGGGCCGGCCGAGACGAGGTTGACGCGGATGCCGGCCGGGCCGAGATCGCGCGCGAGGTAGCGCGAGGTCGACTCCAGCGCGGCCTTCGCGACGCCCATCCAGTCGTAGATCGGCCAGGCGACGGTCGCGTCGAAGTCGAGGCCGACGATCGCGCCGCCGCCCTGGGACCTCTCCAGCAGCGGCTTCAGCGTCCGCCCCAGCTCCTTCAGCGAGAAGGCGCTCGTCTGGAAGGCGGTGATCGCCGACTCGACCGGGGTGTTGATGAAGTTGCCGCCGAGTGCGTCCTCGGGCGCGAAGGCGACCGCGTGCAGGACGCCGTCCAGCGCACCCCAGCGCGCCTCCAGGTCGGCGACCAGCGCGACGTAGTCCTCCGGCTTGTTGACGTCCAGCTCCAACACGTCGACCGGCTGCGGCAGCTTCGCCGCGACGCGGTCGGTCAGGCGCTTCGCGCGCCCGAAGCCGGTCAGGACGACCTCCGCGCCCTGCTCCTGCAGGACGCGGGCCGTCTCGAACGCGATCGAGTCCTTCGTCAGGACGCCGGTGATCAGGTACCGGCGACCTGAGAGGTTCACAGACCCACCTCGGCGCGCCGGTCGTCGATCGCCCCGAACGCCCACGCCAGCCGCTGGCGCGTCTCGTGCGGCTCGATCACCTCGTCGACGAAGCCGGCCGCGGCCGCCACCTGCGCTCCGAGGTGCTCCTCGGCGTAGGCGGTCGCCAGCTCGCCTCTCAGCGACGTGGGGTCCTCGGAGGCCGCCAGCTCGCGGCGGTGGATGATGTTGACCGCCGGCTGCGCGCCCATCACGCCCAGCTCCGCGTTGGGCCACGCGAACGCCATGTCGGCGCCGAGGTCCTTCGAGTTCATCGTGATGTACGCGCCGCCGTAGGCCTTGCGCAGCACGACCGTCACGCGCGGCACCGTCGCCTGCGCGAAGGCGCGCACGAGCTTGGCGCCGTGGCGGATCACGCCCGACTGCTCCTGGCGCGTGCCGGGCATGAAGCCGGGCGTGTCGACGAAGACGGCGAGCGGGATGCCGTAGCGGTCGCAGGTCTCGACGAAGCGGGCGCCCTTCTGCGAGGACTCCGAGTCGAGCACGCCGCCCATGTAGCGCGGCTGGTTGGCGATCACGCCGACCGGACGGCCGTCGATGCGGGCGAACGCGGTGACGATCGATCTCGCCCAGCGGGGCGCGATCTCCATCAGCGAGCCGCCGTCGACGACGCCCTTCACGGCCGTGCGCACGTCGTAGACCTGACGCGGGTCGGCGGGGACCGCGGCGCCGGGGTCGCTGAAGTCGGGGTCGGTCGCGAGGATCCGCGGCAGCCGCCCGCCGGAGTGCTGCGGCAGGTAGGACAGCAGGCTGCGCGCCATGTGCGCCGCGCCGGTGTCGTCGGTCGCGACGAGGTCGGTCACGCCGTTCTTCTCGTGGACCTTGCGGCCGCCGAGCTCGGCAGCGGTGACGTCCTCGCCCATCACGTCCCTGACGACGCCGGGGCCGGTCAGGAACATCGCGGCGTCCTCGGTCATCACGACGAAGTCGGTCAGCGCCGGCGAG
>JAEXXR010000617.1 GCA_023405705.1 Actinomycetes bacterium | reverse complement strand
GCTACGCCGAGGCGTACGCGGCGGGGGCAGCAGCGGCTCCGGCTCCCGCCGGCGGCGCGGCCCGATGAGCGTCGCGAAGGGCGGCGGCGCGGGCGAGCCCGCGGCCGTCTCGCCCTCCGGCCACGTCGACGGGACGGGCGGCTTCGGCGAGACGGAGGGCGGCTTCGCGCAGCGGGCGCTGGCGTGGGTCGAGCGGGCCGGCAACAAGGTTCCGAACCCGGCGATCCTCTTCCTCGGCCTGTGCCTCGGCGTGATCGTGCTGTCGCAGATCCTCGACTGGATCGGCGTCAGCGTCACGAGCGAGATCATCGACCCGGGCGCCGCGATCGACCAGAACCTCGACGGCGTCAGCGACCTGCCCTACGGCGCCGCCGACGGCGACTACGCAGTCGAGACCGAGACGTTCGCGGTCAGAGGGCTGCTGACCGGCGAGGGCATCCGCTTCATGTTCACCTCGTTCGTGCCGAACTTCCTCGGCTTCACGGCGATGGGCGTGATCCTCGTGGCGATGATCGGCGTCGGCGTCGCGGAGCTGTCGGGGCTGATCGGCGGCCTGATCCGCAAGCTCGTCGCCGTCTCCACCGCCGCCTCGCTGACCTTCATCATCGTCTTCGTCGGGATCGTCTCCAGCATCGCCGCGGACGCCGGCTACCTCGTGCTGATCCCGCTCGCCGCGACCGCCTTCCTCAGCGTCGGGCGAAACCCGCTCGCGGGGATCGCGGCCGGCTTCGGCGCCGTCAGCGCCGCCTTCGGGGTGAACATCCTGATCGTCCCCGCCGACGCGGTCATCACCGACATCACCAACGAGGCCGCGGCGCTCGTCGACCCGAGCACGAGAATCGACCTCGTCTCGAACCTCTTCTTCGGGATCGGCTGCACGCTCTTCCTGACGATCGTGATCGCGCTCGTCACGACCAAGATCGTCGAGCCGCGGCTGGGCAAGTGGGATCGCAGCCTCGCCGACGAGGAGGAGCTGGCGCGCGAGGAGGGCGAGGCGGTCGACGCCGCGCTGGAGGCGAAGGGCCTGCGCCACGCCGGGATCGCGGTGCTCGCCGTGCTCGCGCTCGTCGCGCTGCTGACGCTGCCGCCGGGCGCGCCGCTGCGCAACCCGGAGAGCGGCGACATCATCGGCGACTCGCCGTTCATGAGCAGCCTGATCGTGATCATCTCGCTCGCCTTCCTGGCGGCCGGGATCGCCTACGGCCGCGTCGTCGGGACGGTGAGAAGAAGCGACGACGTGCTGGGGATGATCACGAGCTCGTGGGCGAGCCTCGCGAGCCTGCTGTTCCTCTTCCTGCTGATCGCGCAGTTCATCGCCTACTTCGACTTCAGCAACGTCGCGCAGGTGGTCGCCGTCTCGCTCGGCGACATCCTCGAGGAGCTCGACCTCGGCGACCTGTGGCTGCTGCTCGGGGTGATGGTCGTGACGGTCCTCGTCAACTTCCTGATCCCGGCGAAGATCGCGAAGTGGGCGATCCTCGCGCCGATCTTCGTGCCGCTGATGCTGCGGCTGGGGATCGAGCCGCAGACGGTGCTCGCCGCCTACCGCGTCGGCGACTCGCCGACCAACGTGCTGACGCCGCTGATGCCGTACTTCGCGCTGATGGTCGTCTTCGCGAAGCGGTACCAGAGAGATGCCGGCATCGGGACGGTGATCGCGCTGATGATCCCGTACACGGTCGTGCTGACGATCGCCTGGACGCTGTTCTTCGTCGCCTGGTACCTGATCGGGATCCCGCTCGGGCCGGGCTGGCCGGTGCGCTGAGCGGGCGGCGGGGCGGGCGCGGGCGCGAGCGGGAGAGCGGGACGTGGACGACGCGGCCGTCACGCTGCTGATCCTGGCGGCGGCGGTCGCGCTGTTCGTCTGGAACCGGCTGCCGGTCGCGGCCGTCGCGCTCGGCGCGGCGCTCGCGCTGGCGGCGTCCGGCGTCGTCTCGCTGGGGGAGGCGCTGTCGGGCTTCGGCGACCCGACCGTCCTCTTCATCGCCTCGCTGTTCGTGATCAGCGAGGCGCTCGACGCCAACGGCGTGACGACCTGGGCCGGCCGCCGCCTGGTCACGGCCGCGCGCGGCGAGGCGTCGCGGCTGGTCGCGCTCGTGCTGCTGCTGAGCGCCGTGCTGGCGGCGGTGATCACGCCCAACGGCGCGGTCGCGGCGCTGGTGCCGATGATGGTCGTCGTCGCGGCGCGCGTCGGCCGCTCGCCGTCGAAGCTGCTGATGCCGCTGGCGTTCGCCGCGCACGCCGGCTCGCTGCTGGTGCTGATGGGCTCGCCGGTCAACATCCTCGCCTCCGAGGCGGCCGCCGACGCGGGCGTGGGGCGGTTCGGCTTCTTCGAGTTCGCGCTCGTCGGCGTGCCGCTGGTGGCGGGTGCGATCGCGATCTCGCTGCTGCTCGGCCCGCGGCTGCTGCCCGACCGCCGCGCCCGCGCGGTCCCGCCCGACCTCGGCCGCCACGCCGAGACGCTGGTCGAGGAGTACGGGATCGCTGCGGGAACGCCGTCCCGCGCCGTGCCGGAGCTGCTGTTCACGCGGCAGGTCGGCGTCGCCGAGGTGGTGATCCCGCCGCGCTCGGGGCTGATCGGCGAGGAGGTCTTCCCGGGGATGGTGACCGAGAGCGGCGACCTCGTCGTGCTGGCCGTGCGGTGCGACGG
>JAEXXR010000041.1 GCA_023405705.1 Actinomycetes bacterium | reverse complement strand
GGCGCGAACCGCTCGACGTGCAGGCGCGCCTCGTTCCCCTCGGCCGCCCACAGGCCGTGGACCGACTCGACGAGCGCGGCCGGCCCGCAGACGAACGTCTCCGCGCGCGCCGGGTCGATCCCCGCGGCGGCGACGTGCTCGGAGCCGAAGCGCCCCGACAGCTCGCCGACGTGCGATCCGCCGGCGCGCGTGAAGCCGCGCAGCAGCGTCACGTTCGGGTGCGCGGCGGCGAGCGCGCGCAGCTGCTGCCCGTAGGCGACGTCGTCCTCGGCCGGCGCGTAGTGGAGGAAGGCGATCGGGCCGTCGTGGCCCTCCGCGCAGAGCGTCCGCAGCATCGCCATCACCGGCGTGATGCCGCTGCCGCCGCTGATCAGCAGCAGCTCGCGCGGTCGCTGCGCCGGCAGCGCGAAGTCGCCCTGCGCCTGCGAGAGGCCGACGACGGCGCCGCGGAAGAGCCTGCGGCGCAGGTGCGGCGAGACGCGACCGTCGGGACGCGCGTGCGCGGTCAGCTCGATCAGTTCACAGTCGTGCTCCGAGTTGGCCGGCGAGTAGGGCCGCGTGTGGCGGACGCCGTCGATCTCGGTGCTGAGCAGGACGTGCTGGCCGGCCCGGAAGCCGCGCCAGTTGTCGTTGGGCCGCAGCGTCAGCGTCACGCTGCTCGCCGTCGCCCGCTCGACGCGGACGACCTCGGCGCGGACGTCCCGCAGCGAGAAGGCCGGTCTGACGAGCTCGACGTAGCGGTCGACGCCATGCGGCGTGGTGAGCGCGCGGGCGAGCGTCGAGCCGAGCAGGCGGCGCGCGATCCGCGGGCGAGCTGGTGTCGAGATTTCAGTGAACACTTGTGCACACAGTAGTACCCGATTTCCGGGCTGTCCAGTCCCCCGGTAGGATTTCGTGCAGATCCCCGTGTCAGATCCGGTGAACATCGCGGCACCGACGCCGCCGAGATTGACGCGCAGAGAGCAGAAGGAGCGGACCCGCATCGCACTCCTGGACGCCGCCCTGCGCCTGCTGGAGACGAAGAGCTTCGGCAGCCTCGGCCTGCGCGAGGTCGCGCGCGAGGCCGGCGTCACGCCGACCGCCTTCTACCGCCACTTCGACTCGATGGAGGAGCTGGGCCTCGTCCTGATCGACGACTCGTTCCGGACGCTGCGCCAGATGATCCGCGCCGCCCGCGCCGAGCCGCAGAACCCCGAGCACGTGATCAGAAGCTCGGTCGAGATCCTCGTCCGCCACGTCCACGCCCACCGCCTCCACTTCCGCTTCATCGCGCGCGAGCGCTCCAGCGGCGTGCCCGCGATGCGCCAGGCGATCCGCACCGAGATCCGCCTCTTCACGAGCGAGCTGGCGACCGACCTCGCCCGCTTCCCCTACCTCGACAGATGGCCGACGCAGGACCTCGCCGTCGTCGCCACGCTGATCGTCAACACGATGGTCTCGACCGCCGAGGAGATCGTCGACGCCCCCACCTCCTCCCGCACCGCCGAGGAGGAGACGATCCGCCACACCGAGAAGCAGCTCCTGCTGATAGCCCTCGGCGTCTCCGCCTGGCGCCGCTGAGGCGCTCGCCGCCGGCCGCCAGATCTTCAAGCGCACTTGAAGTCAACCCCTTCCCGTGGTTGACTGCCGCGCATGTCCGAGCAGCTGACGATCGGGGAGCTGGCGGAGCGCAGCGGGGTCGCCACCAGCGCGCTGCGCTACTACGAGGAGCGCGGCCTGATCAGAGCCGAGCGCAACTCCTCCGGCCACCGCCGCTTCTCCCGGCCGGTGATCCGGCGGGTCGCCTTCGTCGTCTTCGCGCAGAAGGTCGGGCTGACGCTGGAGGAGATCGGCGAGGAGCTCGAGAAGCTGCCCGACGACCGTGTCCCGAAGCGCTCCGACTGGGCGAAGCTGTCGCAGCGCTGGAGCGAGCGGATCGACGAGCGGATCGCGGAGCTGGAGCGGCTCAAGTCCGGCCTGACAGACTGCATCGGCTGCGGCTGCCTCTCGCTCGCGCGCTGCAGACTGGCCAACCCCGGCGACGTCGCCGCGCGCTTCGGTCCCGGCCCGGCCGTCTGGAACGGCGGCGGCGCCTAGGACCGGCGCGCGCGCCGCGGTCCCGAGGTCCGCGGCGCTCAGCCGCGCGAGCCGTCGCCGTGCGGCTCGGTCCAGCGGTCGAGGCCGGTGTCCTCGAAGGAGGCCGGGTCCTCGAGCGGCTCGAGGTGGGTGAAGACGGTCGCGTGGCCGAGCGCCTCGCGCAGCTCGCGGTCGAGCTGCTCGGCGAGGTCGTGCCCTCTCTGCACCGACCAGTCGCCCGGCACGAGCACGTGCGTGGAGACGAAGGCGCGGCTGCCGGCACGGCGGCTGCGCAGCGCGTGGAACTGGACCTGGTCGGAGGCGTGCGCGCGCAGCACCGCGTCGACCTTCGCGAGCTCCTCGTCGGTCAGCGCGCGGTCGAGCAGGCCGTCGGTCGAGCGGCGGACGAGCCCGACGCCGGTGACGATGATGTTGGCGGCGACGGCGAGCGCGACGATCGGGTCGAGCGGCTCCCAGCCGGTGATCGCGACCAGCGCGACGGCGATCACGACGCCGGCCGACGTCCACACGTCGGTCAGCAGGTGCTTGCCGTCGGCCTCCAGCGTCATCGATCTGTACTCGCGCCCGGCGCCGATCAGCTTGCGCCCGACGGCGAGGTTGATCAGCGAGGCGCCGATCGCGACCGCGAGGCCGATCCCGACGTCGCTGATCTCCGACGGGTTCATCAGCCGGTCGACGGCGGTGACGCAGATCGTCGCGGCGGCGAGGATGATCAGCGCGCCCTCGACGCCGGCCGAGAGGTAGTCGGCCTTCTCGTGGCCGTAGGTGTGCTCCTCATCGGGCGGCCGCGTCGACCACTGCACGACGACGAGCGCGAACAGCGCGGCGACGAGGTTGACGACCGACTCGGCGGCGTCGGACAGCAGGCCGACCGAGCCGGTCACCGCCCAGGCGCCGAACTTCAGTGCGATCGTGACGACTGCGGCGGCGATCGACAGGTAGACGAGTCGCAGCAGGCGTGTGCGGCGGTCCGCCTGGGCCATGGCCCAGGCGAGGATAGTCCGTTCGCGCTACGTGCGCGGGGGTGCCGGAGCTACCGGCGCACCAGTCCCATGCCGCGCTCGATCACGTCGAAATAGCGCACCGGCACCGCGCGCGTCAGCAGCGAGATCGCGGTCGCGTCGGGGCCGATCAGGATCCGGTCCTTGCCCTTGGCGACGCCCTCGTGGATCGTCTTCGCCGCCTTGTTCGGCGACGTGCGGGCGATTCTGGCGAACTCTCTGACCATTCTCTCGTGGTCGGTGCCGCCCTGGTCGTCGACGTGGAAGCGGGCGTTCTTGACGATGTTCGTGCGGATGCCGCCCGGGTGGACGGTGATCGCCTTGACGCCGCTGCCGCGCAGCTCGTGGCGCAGCGCCTCCGTGTAGCCGCGCACCGCGAACTTCGACGCGCAGTACGACGACTGCGTCGGGAAGGCCATCAGCCCGAAGACGCTCGACACGTTCACGATCGCGCCGCTTCTCTGTCTCAGCAGGATCGGCAGGTAGGCCCGCGTGCCGTGGACGACGCCCCAGAAGTTGACGTTCATCACCCACTCGTCGTCCTCGACCGAGCCCTCGGCGGCCGTCTGCGACACGGTCACGCCGGCGTTGTTGACGACCAGCCCGAGCGGCGCCGGCGCCCACTCGGCGACCTCGGCCGCGAAGGCGAGCGCGCCGTGGCGGTCGCTGACGTCGAGCCTGCGCGCCAGCACGGGCCCGGAGATCGAGGCCGCCGTCTCCTCCAGCCCGGCCTCGTCCCAGTCGCAGATCGCGACCGGGCAGCCGTGCCCCGCGAGCCGCTGCGCGAGCGCCCGCCCTATCCCCGACGCCGCGCCGGTGACGACCGCGGTGCGCCCGTTGACCACTGTTGCTTGTGCCATGGTACGCCACGGTACCGCCCCGTCCGCGCAAGTGCGCCGGGTGCGCGTGGCACTCCATATAGATGTGGGAATTTTGACGTATTTGGTACGGTCGAGATATGGCCCATGCTGAGCGACATGTCACCGTCGGGGATCGCGGTCGCGTCGTGCTGCCGGCAGCCGTGCGTGCCGAGCTGGGATTGAAACCGGGCACGCAAATGCTGCTGAGCACCGAGCCGGACGGGTCGGTTCGGCTTCGGCCCTACCGTGCGATCGCCGACCGCAATCGCGGGCTGCTCGCCGACCTGCTGCCGGATGCCGGCTCGCTCGTCGACGAGTTGGCTGACGAGCGTCGTCGCGAAGCGGCGCGCGAGGACGAGGAGTAGTGCGGACGGTCCTCGACGCCTCCGCGTTCCTCGCCTATCTCAAGGACGAGCGCGGCAGCGAAGCGGTCGCGGATGCGATCGCAAGCGGCGCCGTCATCTCCGCGGCCAACCTTGCTGAGGTGCTGTCGCGTGTGGCCGCACACGGCGCCGACCCGGTGAGGTTCCTGCGGCGACTGACCGAGCGCGGGCTGATCGACGGCGCGGTCGACGTCGAGCCGCTGACGACCGCCGACGCGGCCGAGATCGCCCGGCTGCGACCGCTGACGAAGGAGGCCGGCCTCTCGCTCGGCGACCAGGCGTGCGTGGCGCTCGCGCTCCGGCTCGGGCAGCCGGCGCTGACCGCCGATCGGGCCTGGGACGGGCTCGACCTCGGCGTCGAGCTGCGGCAGATCCGCGGCTGATTCCGAGAGGCCGCTTCAGGTCTGTGCCAGCGCCGCGCGGACGGCGTCGGCGGCCTGCCTGCCGGCGACGTCGAGCGGCTCGGTGGCGCGGGCGGCGCGGGCGAAGATGAAGGCGCCCTCCAGCAGCGAGAGGGTGGCGATCGCGAGCGGGCGGGCGCGGCCGGGGTCGATGCCGGCCGTCTCGTAGCGCGCTGCGAGCTGCGCGAACCACGCCTCGAAGACCTCGTGGGAGGCGGTTCGCATCGGCTCGCTGGCGCTGGCGGTCTCCAGCGTCATCGTCGCGATCGGGCAGGCGTCGAGCCAACCGCTGTCGGCGAGGTGTACGCCGGCCAGCCGGAACGCCTCCTCGATCCCGACCGCGATGTCGGCGTGCTCGTCGATCAGCGCGGTGACGAGCTGGCCGTACATGCCGCCGGCGACGCGGATCACCTCCTCCCCGAGCTGGTCCTTGCCACCCGGGAAGTGGTGATAGAGCGAGCCGAACGGCGCCTGCGCGGCGCCGACGATCTGCTTCACGCCCGTGCCGGTGAAGCCCTGCCGGCCGAACAGCTCGGCGCCCGCGTAGAGGAACCGCTCGCGCGTGGTGGGCGGTGCGGTCGGGTCGCCGCGATCGCCGGAGGCCGGCCAGCCCTCGGCCGGCTCGGGCGGGTCAGCGTGCTGTCCGTCGGCGTTCGACATCTCCTCCGATGATAGCTATCGTCCTCGCTAGAGCGATCTATCTAGTCAATGAGACGGCCTCTTCCGGAAGACCCATTGCATCCCGGCGGCCGTCCTTCCCCGGACAGCGAGGTGCGCCATGCCGACGGTCGAGCTTGCGGCCGGTTCGATCGAGTACGACGACAGCGGTCCGCCGCCGGGACGGGGCGGCGACGCGCCCGTCATCGTGCTGCTGCACGGGCTGCTGATGGACGGGACGGTCTGGCGCGAGGTCGCGCCGGGGCTGGCGCGGGAGGCGCGCGTGATCGCGCCGACGCTCCCGCTCGGCGCCCACCGCCTGCCGATGCGCGACGACGCCGACCTGTCGCTGCGCGGGATGACGCAGCTGGTCGCCGACTTCCTCGACGCGCTCGACCTGCACGACGCGACGCTCGTGCTGAACGACTGGGGTGGGCCGATCCTGCTCGTGGAGATGGGCCTCGACGCGCGCGTCGGCCGGCTCGTGCTCTGCGCCTGCGAGGCGTTCGACAACTTCCCGCCCGGCCTGCCCGGAAAGCTGGCGGTGCTGATCAGCACGCTCGGCCAGGTCGGCGTCGCGCTCGCGATGCCGCCGCTGCGCAGCCGGCGGCTGCGCCGCCTCCCGCCGCTGTTCGGCTGGATGAGCAAGCGGCCGGTGCCCGAGGAGCTCGCGCAGGCGTGGTTCGCGCCGACCCGCTCGCGCGCGATCCGCCGCGACATGGCGAAGTACGCCGGCTCGCGCTTCACGCACGCGGAGACGATCGCCGCGACCGAGCGGCTGCGCGACTTCGACCGTCCCGCGCTCGTCGTGTGGGCGAGCGAGGACAAGCTGATGCCGCGCGAGCACGGCCGGCGGCTCGCCGAGCTGCTGCCGCAGGGCCGGCTGGTCGAGGTCGACGACAGCTTCACGCTCGTCCCGCTCGACCGCCCCGACGCGCTGCTCGCCGAGCTGCGCGCCTTCGTGGGAGAGGGTGCGCGTGCGGCGGCGTAGCGGAGCGGGCGGCAC
>JAEXXR010000037.1 GCA_023405705.1 Actinomycetes bacterium | reverse complement strand
ACTCTCTCGAGTAGCCGTAGCCGCCGTGGATGCGGAACGACTCCTCGACGCAGAAGCGGCCGGCCTCGGAGGCGAACAGCTTCGCCATGCCGGCCTCGATGTCGGAGCGCTCGCCGGCGTCCTTCATGCGCGCGGCGCGGTTGGTCAGGAGGCGCGCGGCGTCGACCTGCGTCGCCATGTCGGCCAGCTTGAACTGGATCGCCTGGTGGAAGGCGATCGGCTTGCCGAAGGTCTTGCGCTCCTGCGAGTAGCGCAGCGCCAGCTCCAGCGCGCGCTGGGCGATGCCGACGCCGCGGGCGGCGACGTTGACGCGGCCGAGCTCGAGCGCGTCCATCATCTGCGGGAAGCCCTTGTTGAGGCCGGCCGCCTCGCCGCCGAGGATGTTCTCGGCCGGGCAGCGGTAGCCGTCGAAGACCAGCTCGGTCGACTCGACGCCCTTGTAGCCCATCTTTCTCAGCTGCGGCGGAACGTTCAGGCCCTTGTACTCGCCCGTGTTCTCGCCGACGCCCGCTTCCTTCTCGGCGATGAAGCAGGTCATGCCGCGGTGGGGCCTGTCGGCGTTCGGGTCGGTCTTGACGAGCACGAAGACGAGGTCGGAGCGCAGGCCGTTGGTGACCCACATCTTCTGGCCGTTGATCTCGTAGGCGCCGTCGTCGAGCTTTCTGGCGGCCGTCTTGATCGCGGCGACGTCGGAGCCGAGCTCCGGCTCAGACAGCGAGAAGGCGGCACGGATCTCGCCGGTCGCCATCCGCGGCAGGTACTTCTGTCTCTGCTCCTCGGAGCCGAACTTCATCAGCAGGTAGGAGCCGATGAAGTGCGTGTTGATCACGCCGGAGATCGAGATCCAGCCGCGCGACAGCTCCTCGACGATCATCGCGTAGGTCGTCAGGTCGAGGCCCATGCCCCCGAACTCCTCGGGGATCGTGACGCCGAAGAGGCCGAGCTCCTTCATCTGCTCGACGATCGGCTCCGGGAACTCGTCCGCGTGGTCGTAGTGCTCGGCGTTGGGGATGATCTGCTCGTCGGCGAACTGCCGCACCATCTCGCAGATCGCCTTCTGCTCGTCGGTCTTGTCGATCGCTACGGCCATTCGTCTCAACGCTCCGGGTCCGGGGAAATCTCAGCAGCGGCGAGGATAGCTCCGGGCCCGCGCCGGAAACCCCACATCGTTTTCCGGAGCGCTGCCGGCGCGCCGGGCGCCTGCGCGCCGACGCGCCGAGCCCCGCGCCGCCTCAGGCCTCCGCGAGCGTGAACTGGCTCACGAGCCGCTCCAGCTCCTCGGCCGTGCGGGCGAGCTGCTGGGCCGACGCGGCGACCTCTTGGCTCGCCGCGGAGGACTGCTGCGTCGAGGCCGAGACCTGCTGCGTGGACGCCGAGGACTGCTCGGCGACCGCGACGACCTCGGCCATGCTCCCCTCCATCCCCTCGGTCCGCTGGGCGATCTGCCCGATCGCGGCGGCGATCCGCTCGACGCGCGCGTTCATGTCCTCGACCGAGGAGCCGATCAGCTCGAACGAGCCGCGCGCCGCCTCGACGGTCGCGACGCCCCTGCCGATCTGCTCGCCGCCGGCCTCGACCCGCTCGACCGCGGTGCCGGTCTCGCGCTGGATCTCCTCGACCAGCGCCGAGATGCTGGCGGCAGCCTCCTGCGACTCCTCCGCGAGCTTGCGCACCTCCTCGGCGACGACGGCGAAGCCGCGCCCCTGGTCGCCGGCGCGCGCCGCCTCGATCGCCGCGTTGAGCGCGAGCAGGTTGGTCTGCTCGGCGATCCCCGTGATCGTCGCGACGATCCCGCCGATGCGATCGGACTTGACGCCGAGCGAGCGCATCGCCTCGGTCACGCCGGCCGACATCTGCTCCAGCGCCCGCATCCCGTCGGTCGCGCGCGAGATCGCCTCGGCGCCGTCAGCCGCGACCGTGCGCGCCGCCTCGGCCGCTCTGGCGGTCTCGCCGGCGTCTGCGCTGGAGGAGCGGGTCGCGACGACGACCTCCTCGCTGAGCGCGCGGGCGTGGTCGACGGTGCGGACCTGCCGCTCGGCACCGGCCGCGACCTCGTTGACGGCGTTGGCGATCTCGCCGACCGCACGCCCCGACTCCTCCGAGGTCGACGCCATCTGCTGCGAGGCGGCCGCGACCGCCTGCGTCTCGCGCGAGATCTCACGCAGCATCTCGGCGACTCTCGCGCGCATCGCGTTGTAGGAGTCGATCGAGCCCTGCGCGCGGCCGAGCATCTCGTTGAAGATCGCCCCGAGCCGACCGAGCTCGCGGCCGGCCTCGGCGGAGATCGGCGAGGTGACCGGCGTGACCGTGATCGTCAGATCGCCGCGCTCCGCCGCCTGCAGCGCCGCCTCCAGGTCGACCATGCAGTGGCTGCTCATCGAGTCCATCCGCTGGACGAGCGCGTCGAGGCACGATCTGTCGCCGAGCGCCGCGCGCAGCTCGCCGCTCATCGCCGCGAAGGCGTTGCCGAGCGCGTCGCGCTCGGACTTCGGCTCGACCCTACCGTCAGGTCCCCGTCGGCGATCCCGCGCGCGGCCGCCGCCATCTCGTCGAGGTAGGCGACCATCGCGCGGAAGGCGTCGGCGGTCTGGCCGATCTCGTCGGCCGAGCGCAGCTCGACCCGCTGTCTCACGTCGCCGTCGGCGATCCCGCGCGCGGCGGCGAGCAGCTCGCGCAGCCCGCCGGCGATCGAGCGGCCGAGCGCGTAGGCGAGCGCGAGCGCGACGACGACGCCGACCGCGAGCAGCACCAGCGTCCAGGTGCGGCCGCTGACGATCGCGTCGTGGACGGCGGCGTCCGAGCCGGCTCTGGCCGCGGCCTCGGCCGCGCCGAGCCGCTCCAGCGCGACGATCCCCAGCGCCGCCATCAGCGCGACGACGGTCAGGAAGCTGCCGAGCAGCTTCAGACGGATGCTTGACTTCACAGGGCCTCCCCACCTCGTGGTTGTCAACCTCTCCGACGCGGCCTCCCTGCCCGGAACCACGGCGACAATCCGGTAGATCGGCAGGAGCGCGAGCGGCCGCGCGCCAAATGCTGATTGATCAGTGGATCTCGTTCGATCGGTTCGCTGTCAGACTGCCGCGCGATGAACTTCGCCCGCGATCTCGTCGACGCCGCCCCGCCGGAGCGGCTCGCGTTCGTCGAGCTGGCGCGCGACGGCGGGCGGCGCGAATGGAGCTTCGGCGAGGTCGCCGACGGCGCCGCGCGGCTGGCCGGGACGCTCGTGCGCTGCGGGGTCGGGCGCGGCGACGTCGTGCTGACGCTGATCGGCAACCGCCCCGAGTGGGTGCTGACGATGGTCGCCTGCTTCCGCATCGGCGCTGTCGTGCTGCCGTGCACCGAGCAGCTGCGCGCGAGGGACCTGCGGCTGCGGCTCGACGCCGCCCGCCCGCGCGCGATCGTCTGCGACGCGCGCAACGCCGCCGAGCTGACGGCGGCGAGACCGTCGTGCACCGTGCTGAGGATCCCCGACCGCTCGCTCTTCTCCGGACCGCCGGTCGACGCCGTGGAGCTGGAGTCGGGCGACCCGTGCCTGATCACCTTCACCTCCGGGACCGCCGGCGAGCCGAAGGGCGTCCTGCACGCGCAGCGGTATCTCGGCGGCCAGTCGCTCCAGGCCGAGCGCTGGCTCGACGCCCGTCCCGGCGACCTCGTCTGGTGCACCGCCGCCAGCGGCTGGTCGAAGTCGGCCCGCAACGTCTTCGTCGCGCCGTGGCTGCGGGGCGCCGCGGCGCTGCTGCACGATGCCCGCTTCGATCCGCAGGAGCGGCTGGAGCTGCTCGCGCGCGAGCGCGTGAACGTCCTCTGCATGGCGCCGACCGAGTACCGCGTGATCGCCAAGCGCGCGACGCTCGGCCCGCTCCCGCACCTGCGCGGACTCGTCGCCGCCGGCGAGGCGCTCAACCCGGAGGTGCTGCGCGTCTGGGAGGAGGCGACCGGGCTGACGATCCGCGACGGCTACGGGCAGACGGAGACCGGGCAGCTGACCGGCGCGCCGCTCGGCGAATCGGTGCGGCCGGGCTCGATGGGGCGCGCGCTGCCGGGCGTCGGCCTGCGGATCGACGACGGCGAGCTGGTCGTCGACCCGGCGACGGTGCCGACCTTCTTCCTCGGCTACCTCGGCGACGGCGCGTCCGGCGACGCGCCGCCGCGCCTGCCGTTCGTGCCCGAGCGGTCGGTCGCGCTCGAGATAGCTGACCGTCGGTCAGCCGACGCCGTCTGGCGGACCGGCGACCGCGTCCGCGAGGACGAGGACGGCTGGCTGTGGTTCGAGGGGCGCACCGACGACGTGATCATCTCCGCCGGCTACCGGATCGGCCCCTTCGAGGTCGAGTCGGCGCTCGTCGCCCACCCCGCGGTGGCCGAGGCGGCCGTCGTCGCCGCGCCCGACGAGGAGCGCGGCGCGATCGTCCGCGCGATCGTCGTGCTGCGGGCCGGCGCCGCCCCCTCCGAGGCGCTCGCGCGCGAGCTGCAGGAGCACGTCAAGCACGAGACGGCGCCGTACAAGTACCCGCGCCGGATCGACTTCGCCGACGAGCTGCCCAAGACGGCCAGCGGCAAGATCCGCCGCGCGCTGCTGCGCGAGCAGGGCTGACGCGCGCCGGCCGGCAGGCCGTCCGGCGCGGGTCGGCTCAGCCG
>JAEXXR010000019.1 GCA_023405705.1 Actinomycetes bacterium | reverse complement strand
GCTGCCGCCGCGTCCGGCCGGCTGGCCCGGGACGCTTCAGCTCGGCCTCTCCGACGCGCCCGGCAAGGCCCGCGCGACGCGCGCCGGCTACCGCGTCGGGCTGCGGTACCAGTACCTCGCCGGCGGGGTCAACACCGGCGAAGGCTGGGCGACGTGGAACCCGAACGGCGGCTTCGTCTCCAACTACGTGCGCGAGTCGGCGAAGGCCGGCGTCACGCCCGTCCTCACCTACTACATGCTGCGCCACTCGCTGCCGGGCGCGCGCGACGGCGAGGAGATGCGCGCCGTCCTGCGCAACCTGCGCGACCCTCAGACGATGCGCGCCTTCTACGAGGACTTCGCGCTGGCGCTGACCCGTGCCGGCAGCGCCGCGGGCGGGAGACGACCGGTCCTGCACGTCGAGCCCGACCTGTGGGGCTACGTGCAGCAGGCGGCCGAGCGCGACGACGCGGCGACCGTCCCGGCGGCGGTCGCCTCGACCGGCCTGCCGGCGCTGAGAGGGCTGCCGGACACCGCCGCCGGCTTCGCGCAGGCGCTCGTGCGGCTGCGCGACCGCGACGCGCGCGACGTCCGCCTCGCCTACCACGTCAGCGACTGGGGGACGAGAACCGACCTGCACCTGAACAGACCGAACGGCCGCCAGACCGACGCGCTCGCCGCCCGCGCCGCCGCCTTCCAGCGCTCGCTCGGCGCCCGCTTCGAGCTGCTCTTCACCGACTGGGCCGACGCCGACTCCGGCTTCGAGCAGAAGATCCGCAACGACGGCGGCGCCTCGTGGTGGAACGCGTCGGACTTCACGCGCGCGACCCGCTTCGTCGGCGGCGTCGTGCGCGGGACGAGAACGCGCGCCGTCGTCTGGCAGCTGCCGCTCGGCAACACGGTGATGCGCGCGATGGACGACACGTGGGGCCACTTCCGCGACAACCGCGTGCAGACGCTGCTCGACGACGCCCGCCGCAGAACCCTGCGCGGGCTTGCGAGAGCGGGGGTCGTCGGCCTGCTGTTCGGCCCGGGCGCCGACGGCACGACGACCGCGTGGGACTGGAGCAGAGACGGCGTCACGAACCCGCCGAGAGCGTTCGGCAGAACGCGCGACTCGCTCAACGCCGACGACGACGGCGGCTTCTTCCGCCAGGTCGCGCGCCGCTACGCGAAGCGGCCGCTCGAGCTGCCGTGAACGACGCGCGGCGCCCCCCGGAGGGGCGCCGCGGTCGAGGGACCGCCCGTCGGGGCGGGTACGGCAGCTTGGGTCAGGCGAGCGTGAACTGGCCGACGAGGCGCTCCAGCTCCTCGGCGGTCTTCGCCAGCTCCTGGGCGGAGGCGGCGATCTCCTGCGTCGAGGCGGAGGTCTGCTGCGTCGAGGCCGAGACCTGCTCGGTCGAGGCGGAGGACTGCTCGGCGACCGAGACGACCTCGGCCATGTTGTCCTGCATCCGCGCGGCGCTCTGCGAGATCTCGCCGATCGCGAGGGCGATCTGGCCGACGCGGCCGGAGACGTCCTCGACGCTCGTGCCGATGCGCAGGAACGAGTCGCGCGCCTGCGTGACGGTGACGACGCCGTCGGCGGTGCGCTGGGCGCCGCTCTCGACGACGTCGACGGCGCGGCCGGTCTCGCGCTGGATCTCGGCGATCAGCCCGCCGATCGAGGAGGCCGCCGTCTGCGACTCCTCGGCGAGCTTGCGGACCTCCTCGGCGACGACGGCGAAGCCGCGGCCCTGCTCGCCTGCGCGCGCCGCCTCGATCGCGGCGTTGAGCGCGAGCAGGTTGGTCTGCTCGGCGATGCCGGTGATCGTCGCGACGATCGAGCCGATCTCGTCGGACTTGGCGCCGAGGTCGCGGATCGTCGTCGTCACCTGCTGGGAGGAGGCGCGCACCGACTCCATCGCGTCGGTGGCGGCGGCGATCGCGTTCGCGCCCTCCTCGGCGACCTCGCGCGCCTGTTCGGCGGCCTTGGCGGTCAGGGCGGCGTTCTCGTCGGAGGCGACGGTCGTCGTGACGACCTCCTCGGCCAGCTCGCGCGCCTCGCCGACGGTGCGGACCTGGCGCTCGGCGCCGGCCGCGACCTCGCCGACCGCGGAGGCGATCTCGCCGACGGCGCGGCCCGACTCCTCGGAGGTGGTCGCCATCTGCTGCGAGGCGGCGGCGACCGCCTGCGACTCCTGCGCGATCTGGCGCAGCATCCCGGAGACCTTCTCGCGCATCGCGCTGTAGCCGACGACGGCGCCGCGGGTGGTCTCCAGCATCGCGTCGAAGATCTCGGCGAGGCGGCCCGGGCTGCGGCCGTCGGCGGAGCCGATCGGCTCGGTCGAGGGGGAGACCTCGACGGTCAGGTCGCCGCGCGCCATCGCGGCGAGCGCCGCCTCCAGCTCGTGCAGGTCGCGGCCGCGCAGCGAGTCCATCCGCGCGACGAGCGCCTCCAGGCACGAACGGTCGCCGAGCGCGGCGCGCAGCTCGGCGCTCATGTCGGCGAAGGCGACGCCGAGCGCGTCCCGCTCCGACTTCGGTCTGACGTCGACGTCGAGCTCGCCGACGGCGATGCTGCGCGCGGCGGCGGCCATCTCGTCGAGGTAGGCGATCATCTCGCGGAACGCCTCGGCGGTCTCGCCCAGCTCGTCGCCCGACTGCAGCTCGACCTTCTGGTCGACGTCGCCCTGCGCGATCCCGCGCGCCGCTCTCAGCATCTGGCCGAGGCCGCCGGCGAGCCAGCGGGAGATGAGCAGCGCGAGCGCGACGCCGATCGCGGCCGCTATGACGACGAGCACGAAGATCAGCGTGCGCGTGCTGGCGACGGTCGAGTCGGCCGTCTCGTCCTGGTCGGCGATCGCTCTCGCGTTGACGTTCGTGATCGCCTCCAGCGCGACCTTGATGCCGTCGTAGGCCTGGTCGGCGGCGCCGCCGTCGGCGACGAGCGTCAGCGCGTCTCTGTAGGCGCCTCTCGCGACGAGCGCGTTCATCGGCTCCGAGCCGGCCTTGTAGGCACCCCACGCGGTCACGAGTCTCGCGACGGCGGCCGCGTCGGCCTCGTCCGCGAGCCCTCTGGCGGTCAGGATCGCTCTGTCGACGTCGTCGAGCTCGCCGGCGATCTCCTCGCGCGTCTCGGCGAGCGCGGCGGCGTTCATGCCGAGCGACGCCTTGAGGATGTACTGGCCCTGGTCCTTGCGGACCTCGCCGATCAGGTACTTCAGCTCGCCGACGTTGTTCGCGCTCGGGACGGTGCCTCTCGCGTAGTCCTCGGTGACCCTGTGGATCGAGCCGAGTCTGACGACGGCGAGACCGCCGACGAGGACGACCATCGCGACGACGGCGAGGAAGCCGGCGAGCAGCTTTGTGCGGACGTTGAACTTCACTTTCCTGGGCCTTCCGATCGAGACGAGGCGACAGCCACAGTGATCGGCCGCGATCGTTCGTGATCGAGTCTCTGTGAGGAACTGCACGAAGCGTGGCGCGTGTGCAGTCCGTTTGAACACGTTGAGGGGGATCCCGCGCGACCTTCTCGACTAACTCGCTTATTTCGATCGGGATTGATATGTTGCCCGGCGTGCGGCAAGCGTCCGCGCGCCAGTCGCCCTGCCAGTCGCCCTACGACCCGCCTGCGAGATGTCAGCCACAGTCGTCGCCGCCACCCAGCCGACCGCCGCGCCGCGCCGCACCCGCCGGCCGCGCGCCACCACCGTCGTGCGCTGGCTCAGCCCGCTCGCGATCCTGCTGCTGTGGCAGGTCGCCAGCTGGACCGGCGTGCTGCCGGAGAGAACGCTCGCCTCGCCGATCCAGCTCGCGCAGACGGCGCAGGAACTGATCGAGAGCGGCCAGCTGCAGGAGGCGCTCGGCGTCTCGCTGCGGCGCGCGCTCGTCGGCCTGCTGATCGGCACCGTCGCCGGCGTCGTGCTCGGCACGGTCGTCGGCCTCTCCAAGATCGGCGACGCGATCGTCGACCCGCCGATGCAGATGATCCGCACGCTGCCGCTGTTCGGCCTCGTGCCGCTGTTCATCCTCTGGTTCGGGATCGGTGAGACGCCGAAGGTGCTGCTGATCGCGCTCGGCGTCGTGATCCCGCTCTACCTCAACATCGTCGCCGCGCTGCGCTCGATCGACCCGGAGCTGGTCGAGGTCGCCAGCTCGCTGCGGCTGACGCGCTGGGAGCGGGCGCGGCACCTGATCGTCCCCGGAGCGCTGCCGGGCGCGCTCGTCGGCTTCCGCCAGTCGCTCGGGATCGCCTGGCTGGCGCTGATCGTCGCCGAGCAGGTCAACGCCGGCGCCGGCCTCGGCTTCATGGTCAACAACGCCCGCGACGTGCTGCGGACCGACATCATCGTCGTCGGCCTGCTCTGCTACGCCGCGCTCGGCCTGCTGACCGACTCGATCGTGCGCGCGCTGGAGAAGCGCGCACTGCGCTGGCGCGACGAGGAGCTGGCGCGATGAGCGTCGCGACGCAGCGGCCGTCGTCCGCCGAGACCGACGCCGACCTGGTGGTGCGCCTGCGCGACGCCGGCCGCTCGTTCGGCTCCACGCAGGTGCTGCGCGGCATCGACCTCGACGTCGCGCCGGGCGAGTTCGTCGCACTGCTGGGCCGCTCCGGTTGCGGCAAGACGACGCTGCTGCGGCTGCTCGCCGGCCTCGACGCCGGCGCGACCGGCGACCTGCGCAGCGGCAGAGCGCCCGCCGTCGTCTTCCAGGACCCGCGCCTGTTCCCGTGGCGCAGCGCCGTCGCGAACGTCGCGCTCGGCCTGCGCGACGGCGAGGGCGGCAG
>JAEXXR010000644.1 GCA_023405705.1 Actinomycetes bacterium | reverse complement strand
GACTTCCAGCGGAGCGGACGACTCCGCAGGAGAGCGCGCCGCCGCGCCCGACGCCGCCCGGCGGCGCCGGCTCGCCCCCGGACTGGCGCGTGACGCCGGCCCCCGACGGCCGCGGCGCGCCCGACAGAAGAAGAGCGATGCGCAACGGCAGAGGGCCGAGGATGCCCGGCGGCCGCTGGGGCCTGCTGGCCTTCATCGTCGCGCTGTTCGCGCTCAACATCTGGGCCGGTCAGCTGTTCCTCTCGCCCGACGAGCCGGTGCGCGTGCCCTACAGCGGCAGCGCCGACACGCCCAACTTCATCCAAGAGGTGAGAGACGGCAACGTCAGAGAGATCTTCTCCACGCGCGCCTCGATCCAGGGTGACTTCAAGAGAGACGTCACCTATCCGGAGAGAGGCAGAGAGGGCTCGGTCACCGCGACGAAGTTCTCGACCGAGGTGCCGGCATTCGCCAACGGCGACCAGCTGACCGAGCTGCTGCAGGAGAACGACGTCATCGTGAACGCGAAGCCGCCGGACGACGGCCCCGGCCTGCTCGTCTCGCTGCTCGTCAGCTTCGGCCCGGTGATCCTGATCGTCGCGCTGTTCATCTTCCTCTCGCGGCGGATGGCGGGCGCGGCCGGCGGCGGCATGATGTCGTTCGGCCGCTCCAGAGCGCGCCGCTCCGAGGGCGGCGAGTCGCCGGTCACCTTCAAGGACGTCGCCGGCATCGACGAGGCCGAGGCCGAGCTGAACGAGATCGTCGACTTCCTCAAGCACCCGGCGAAGTACCAGCGGCTCGGCGGCAAGATCCCGAAGGGCGTGCTGCTGAGCGGCCAGCCCGGCACCGGCAAGACGCTGCTGGCGCGCGCCGTCGCGGGCGAGGCCGGCGTGCCGTTCTTCTCGATGTCGGCCTCCGAGTTCGTCGAGATGATCGTCGGCGTCGGCGCCTCGCGCGTCCGCGACCTCTTCAGACAGGCGAAGGAGGCCGCGCCCGCGATCATCTTCATCGACGAGCTCGACGCGATAGGCCGTGCGCGCGGTTCCAGCCGCAGCGGCATGGGCGGCAACGACGAGCGCGAGCAGACGCTCAACCAGATCCTCACCGAGATGGACGGCTTCGAGCCGTCGACCGCGGTGATCGTGATCGCCGCCACCAACCGCCCCGAGATCCTCGACCAGGCGCTGCTGCGTCCCGGCCGCTTCGACCGCCGCGTGACGGTCGCGCCGCCCGACCGCGACGGCCGCCTGATGATCCTCAGAGTGCACACGCGCTCGGTCCCGCTCGCCGACGAGATCGACCTCGCGGCGATCGCCTCGACGACGCCGGGGATGGTCGGCGCCGACCTCGCCAACCTCGTCAACGAGGCGGCGCTGCTGGCCGCCCGCCGCGGCCACAGAGTCGTCCAGAGTGCCGACTTCACCGACGCGCTGGAGAAGGTCGTGCTCGGCGCCGAGCGCAGAGTCGTGATGAGCGACGACGACCGCCGCCGCACCGCCTACCACGAGGCCGGCCACGCGATCGTCGGGATGCTGACGGCCGGCGCCGACCCCGTCCGCAAGGTCTCGATCATCCCGCGCGGCCAGGCGCTCGGCGTCACCTTCTCCTCGCCCGACGCCGACAAGTACAACTACGACGAGCGCTACCTCGTCGGCAAGATCAAGGTCGCGCTCGGCGGCCGCGTCGCCGAGGAGGTCGTCTTCGGCGACCTCACCACGGGCGCGGAGTCCGACATCCAGCAGCTGACCGGGATCGCGCGGCAGATGGTCGGCCGCTGGGGCATGAGCCCCGCGATCGGCCCGATCGCCGTGCTCGCCTCCGAGGGCAGCGGGCTGCTGCTGCCGGGCGTCGCGGAGACCTCCGAGTCGACGCAGCGGCTGGTCGACGAGGAGGTGCGGCGGATCGTCGACGGCGCCCACGCCGAGGTGACGCGGCTGCTGAAGGAGCACCGCGGCAACCTCGACTCGCTCGTCGCCGCGCTGCTCGACAGAGAGACGCTCGACGAGGCCGACGCCTACGAGGCGGCCGGCCTGACCGAGAAGCGCCCGGCGCGCCCGCCGCTGCCGCAGCCGCGCCGCCGCGACGGCGACCGGCCCGGCGGGGACGATCCCGGCGGGGATGACGGGGACGCGCCGGCGCGCAGGAACGGGAACGGCTCCGGCGGCATCGACCTCAGCCGGCCCGAGCTGCCGCCGGGCGGAGACGTCCGGCCGTGAGCACGGGCGCGCTCGACCAGCAGCGCGGACCGATCACCTACGAGCTCGCGACGTGGGGCGTCCGCGCCGTCGCGTTCCTGATCGACCTCGCCGTCTTCGTCGGGATCGCCGTCGTGCTGGCCTTCGGGATCGTCGTCGTGGAGGGGGCCGACACCGACGAGGCGCGCGAGCTCGCGAGACAGCTGAGCTGGACGATCATGCTGCCGCTGTGGCTGCTGTACGCGCCGCTGCTGATGATCCGCGGCGAGGAGCGCAACGGCCAGACGCTCGGCAAGCAGGCGATGAAGATCCGCGTCGTGCGCGAGAACGGCGCCCCCGTGACGCTCGGCAACGCGATCCTGCGCGAGACGCTCGGACGCCAGCTGATCGCGGCCTTCACCTACGGCTTCTACTTCGTCGTCGACTCCGTCTGGCCGCTGTGGGATCGCTCCAGACAGTGCCTCCACGACAAGGTCGCGCAGACGCGCGTCGTCCGCCTCGAGCCGCTCCCCGGCAGCCCCGGCGGGACCTTCACCGCCGGGGAGGCGCCGGAGCGCTCCTCCTCCGCCTGGCCGCAGCCCGGCGCGCGCACCTGGCCGGTCGACGACCTGCCGCCGGCCGCCGAGCATGCGCCGGAGGCCGAGGCGGAGCCGGAGCCGGAGCGCGAGCGGGTACCCGCGCCGGCGGTCCGCACGCCGATCCCGCCGCCTCCGCCGCGCGACGACAGCCCGGTGCGCGACGGCTGGCTGCCGCCGCACGCCGACCGCTGAGCAGCCGGCCGCCGAGGGCGGCTCACGGC
>JAEXXR010000605.1 GCA_023405705.1 Actinomycetes bacterium | reverse complement strand
GCTGCGACGCGGCTGACCGCGTCCGTCGCGGGGCCGGCCGCGAGCGGCGCGGCGCCGACTTCCCGGCACCGCTTTCCGGACCCTTCGCGCAGCGCTGGCGCGGGCCGGTCCCGTCGGCTACGGTCCGCCGCGTCAGCAGACGACGAGGGAGTTCGGATGGGCGCCGTGAGCGCAGACGCAGGCGGCGGTGCGGCGCCGATCGAGTTCGAGGGGCTGGTGAAGCGGTTCGGTCACCGCACCGTCCTCGACGACCTCTCCTTCACCGTCCCGGCCGGGAGAGTCGTCGGGCTGCTCGGCCCCAACGGCGCGGGCAAGTCGACCGCGATGCGGGTGCTGCTCGGGCTGCAGCGGGCGACCGCGGGCCACGCGCGGATCCTCGGCCACGAGGCCGGCTCGGCCGGCTTCCGCGCCGCGACGCGGAAGGTCGGCGCGATCATCGAGTCGCCGCCGCTGTACAGATCGGCCTCCGCCGCGCACAACCTCGAGATCCGCGCCGCCGCGATGGGCGGGCCGGTCGACCGGGAGGAGATCCGTGCGCTGCTGGCGCGCGTCGGGCTGGTCGGCCGCGAGGACGACGCCGTCGGCTCCTTCTCGCTGGGGATGCGCCAGCGCGTCGGGATCGCGCTGGCGCTCGTCGGCCAGCCGTCGATCGTCGTGCTCGACGAGCCGACCAACGGCCTCGATCCGCAGGGCGCCGTCGAGGTCCGCGACATCGTGCGGGGACTGCCGGCGAGGGGTGCGACGACGCTGCTGTGCACCCATCGGCTGACCGAGGTCGAGGCGACCTGCGACTACGTCGTCGTGCTGCAGGACGGCAGGCTGATCACGCAGGGGACGCTCGACGAGGTGATCGCGCGCGGCGCCGGCGGCGGCCTGCGGATCGAGGTCGCGGCGGACGAGCTGGAGCGGGCTGCGGCGATCGTCGGCCGGCTCGGCCTCGGCGAGACGACCGTCGCCGACGGCGCGATCCTGACCGCGGCCGCGCCCGAGGACCCGGCGCTCGCGACGCGCGCGCTCGCCGAGCAGGGCATCTGGCTGACCGGCCTCACGCGGCAGCGGGCGACGCTCGAAGAGGCCTTCCTCGAACTGACCGGTGCGGCGGAGACGGAGAAGAGCGCATGAGCGCGGAGCTGCTGAAGCTGCGGTACCTGCCGCTGCCGCGCTGGACCGCGGCGCTGCTGGCGGCCGTCGTCGTGGTCGTCGGGACGGTGCTCGCCGTCGTCGAGCCGTCCGAGCCGGACAAGTACCTGACGATCCCCGACACGACGCTCGGGCTGATCACGGCGCTGGCCGCGATCGTCTTCGGCGTCTGGTCGGCGACGCTGGAGTTCAGCGCCGGCACGCTCCAGCGCACGCTGATCGCCGAGCCGGCCCGCGGCCGCGTGCTGCTGAGCAAGCTCGCGCTCGTCGTCGCCGTCACCGCCGTCGGCGGCCTGCTCGTCGCCGCCGCGACCGGCGGCGTCACCCATCTCGCCGCCAACCACGCCGGGGTCTCGCTCGACAGCGGCGAGCTGGCGGCGCGGCTCTTCGGCGAGGTGCCGCAGTGGATCTCGGGCGCGATCGTCGGCTTCGGCTTCGGGCTGCTCGCCCGCTCGCTCGGCGGCGGGATCGCGCTCGCGCTCGTCTTCGTGCTCGCCTTCGACGGCATGGTGAGCTTCATCCCGGGCGTCGCCGACTACACCTACGGCCAGCTCTCCCAGGACTTCAGCAACGGGATCACCGGTCACGGCGAGGTCCAGAACGACTTCGCCGTCGCCGCCGCCGGGGTGCTCGCCTGGTGCGCGCTGATCGTCGTCCCCGGTTGGCTGCGCTTCCTGCGCGGCGACCTCAAGTAGACGAGGCCGCCGCGCGCCGGCGCCTAGGAGGCGGGCTCTGCGTCCGCCTCCGCCGGCGCGGCCGCGTGCGCGAGCGCCCACTCGAGCGCGCGGTTGGCGACCGCCTCCCAGCCGGGCGCGGCCGGCAGCAGGTGCGGGCCGTCGAACTGCTCGACCTCGGTGATCGTCTTGTCGGACTTGTAGTGCTTGGCGTTCGACTGCTGGATCTTCGGCGGCATCAGGTGGTCCTCGCTGCCGGAGATGAACAGCAGCGGCGCGCGCGCGTCGTTGTGGTAGTCGACCCAGGTGTCGTCTCTGCCGGGGTGGATGTTCGCGAGCGCGCTGCCCCAGAAGACGTTGCCGGACGCGGGGACGTGGTACCGCTCGTAGAGCGCGCGCGAGGTCTCCTCGTCGAGCGTGTTGGTGAAGGCGTAGTGCCACTGCTCGAAGGTGAAGCCGACGGCCTTGTGGCGATTGGCCGGGTTCTTCAGCACCGGGAAGGTCGCCTTCACCTGCGACAGCGGGATCGGCTTGACGCCCTCCGTCGGCGCCGAGTTGATCGCGACGCCGCAGGCGCCGAGGCCGCGGTCGAGCAGCAGCTGCGTGAAGACGCCGCCGGCCGAGTGGCCGATCAGGATCGGCGGCGTCGCGAGCGAGGAGACGACCTCGCTGAGGTGGTCGATCACCGCCGGCACGGTCAGCTGCTCGATCGGCGCCGGGTCGGCGTTGAGCGCCTCGACCTCGACCTCGAAGCCCGGGTAGGCGGGCGCGATCACGGTGTAGCCGGCCGCCTCGTAGCGGGCGATCCAGTGCTCCCAGCTGCGCGGCGTCACCCAGAAGCCGTGGATCAGGACGATCGTGTCAGGGGCGCTCATGAGGGTCTCCTTCGCTGTTGCCGCGCGCGGGCCGGGGGGCCGCGCCGACGGGCGCGGGACCGCGAGCGTCCGTGGGTCGCAGCATCTCGACCGGAGAGGTCCCTGTCACCCCTCCGGCGGTCGAATCACCTAGGTGAAACCGCCGCCGCGGCTCCGCCTTCGCGATCGCCGGCGCGCTCGGCGCGCGCGGGCTCACAGCAGCCGCTGCTCGCGCGCCCGCGCCAGCGCGGCCGCGCGC
>JAEXXR010000002.1 GCA_023405705.1 Actinomycetes bacterium | reverse complement strand
GCGGTGGCCGCCGCGCCCGGTCGCCCGGCGGGCTGAGGTCCTCGCCGCAGGGCCGCGTCTACACTCAGGGCCATGGCCTCAAAGCGGCAGATCCACGTCGGCGGCGTGCCGATCGGCGGCGGCGCGCCCGTCGCCGTCCAGACGATGACGAAGACCGAGACCGCCGACCTGCAGGCGACGATGGCCCAGATCCGCCGCGTCGCCGAGGCCGGCGCCGACATCGTCCGCTGCGCGGTGCCGCGCGACGAGGACGTCGAGGCGCTGAAGACGATCGTGCGCGAGTCGCCGATCCCGATCATCGCGGACATCCACTTCAACTACACGCTGGCGCTGAAGGCGATCGACGCGGGCGCCCACTGCATCCGCCTCAACCCCGGCAACATCGGCGGCCCCGACAAGGTCGCGCTCGTCGCCGAGAAGGCGAGAGCGGCCGGCGTGCCGATCCGCATCGGCGTCAACTCCGGCTCGCTGCCGAGACACCTGCACGCGCTCGAGCGCGAGAACAGCGTCGAGGCGCTCGTGACCGCCGCGACCGAGTTCGTCGCGCTGATGGAGTCGCTCCGGTTCGAGGACTTCAAGGTCTCGATCAAGTCGACGAACGTGCCGAACACGATCGCGTCGAACCGCCTGCTGAGCGAGCGGATCCCGTACCCGCTCCACCTCGGCATCACCGAGGCCGGCACGAAGTGGTCGGGCTCGCTCAAGTCCTCCGTCGGCCTCGGCACGCTGCTCGCCGACGGCATCGGCGACACGATCCGCATCTCGCTCTCCACCTTCCACGCGGAGGAGGAGGTGAAGGTCGCCTGGGAGATCCTGAAGGCGCTCCAGCTGCGCGACCGCGGCCCCGTGCTGATCGCCTGTCCGACCTGCGGCCGCCTGCAGTTCGACATGGACACCGTCGTCGCCGAGATCGAGCGCCGCCTGGAGGCGTACGCCGACCCGATCGAGGTCGCCGTGCTCGGCTGCGCAGTCAACGGCATCGGCGAGGCGTCGCACGCCGACTTCGGCATCACCGGCGCCAAGAACGAGGGCCTGATCTTCAGCCGCGGCAGAGCGCTGCGCAAGGTCCCGCAGGAGCAGCTCGTCGACACGCTCTTCGCCGAGATCGACAAGTACGTCAAGTCGGGCAAGAAGGTCGACGTCGACGCCGGCGAGGCCGCCGAGGGAGCGGCCTGGCTGGAGGCGATCGAGGCCGAGAACGCCGGCGAGATGACCCCCGAGCGCCTCGCCGCCGCCGAGAAGGCCGCCGCCGAGGCCGAGATGGCCGCCGCGGCCGACGACGGCGAGCTGGCCGCGGCCGGCAGCGCCGCGCGTCTCGACGAGGCCGCATCGCCGACGGCCGGCCGCCGCTTCACGCGTTCGTAGACCGACTGGCCGGCCAGCCAGAACCTGCGCCGCGCCGACGGGTGCGGCGGTAGGCTCGCGGCCATGCTCGTCCATGACCGTCGCGGCGAGGGGCCGCCGCTCGTCCTGATCCACGGCATCGGCGCCCGCCGCGGGGCGTGGGATCCCGTCGCGGAGCGGCTGACCGACCGCGAGACGCTCGCGATCGACCTGCCCGGCTTCGGCGACTCGGCGCCGCTGCCGCTCGGCCCGGGCCTGGCGATCTCCGACTACGTCGACGCCGTCGAGCGCTTCTTCGCCGACGCCGGCCTGGAGCGCCCCCACGTCGCCGGCAACTCGATGGGTGGCGGCATCGCCCTGGAGCTGGCCCGCCGCGGCGCCGTCGCGAGCGCGACCGCGCTGTCGCCGATCGGCTTCTGGAGCAAGCCGGAGTCGGTGTACTCCAGAGTCCTCCTGCGTGGCAGCCGCCTCGGCGCCCGCCACGCGCTCGGCGGGCTGCAGAAGCTCGTCTCGACCGCGCCCGGCCGCGTCGTCGCGCTCGGCGCCTTCTACGGCCATCCGGCGCAGCTCGACGCCGACGTCGCCAAGGAGGACCTGCGGATGCTCGGCGCCGCGCCGGCCTTCGACGCGACGCTCGGCCCGCTCGGCCGCTACGTCTTCGCCGACGGCCATCAGCTCGACGGCGTGCCCGTGACGATCGGGTGGGGGACCCGCGACCGCCTGCTGCTGTACCCGAGCCAGCCGCGCCGGGCGCAGGCGGCGCTGCCGCGGGCACGGCACGTCCTGCTCGACCGCTGCGGCCATCTGCCGATGCACGACGACCCCGACCAGGTCGCCGCGCTGCTGCGGACCGCCAGCGCCGGCGCCTGATCGGTCCGCCGGCGCCGGACCGAATCGAAGGGCGGCCGCGCGGGTTCATCCCCATGAGGCCGCCAGCCGCCTCGCTACAGTCTCTCGTCGGCTCGCGCCGTGCCACGCGGCGCGCGGCCCTGCACCGAATCCCCCCGAAAGGACCTTCGTCGTGAAGCTTCGTCGCACGCTGTCCGCCGTCCTGGCGGGAGCGCTTCTCGCCGCCGCGCTGATCGCGCCGGCCACGAGCAACGCCCTCGTCGTCGGGGTCGGTGACCAGGACGGCGCGCTCTTCACGAACGAGCACTACCTGAAGCTCGGATCGGACCGCACGCGGCTGATCGTGCCCTACGACGCGGCGCTGAAGAAGGACGTGAAGGCGTACACGAACGACTGGATGGACGCCGCCGAGGCGGCCGGCCAGGAGATCGTCGTCGCGTTCAACCCGCCGTGGGGGATGCAGTGCCCGAACCTGAACGGCCGCAAGACCTGCAAGGCGCCGACGGCGGCGCAGTTCACGAAGGCGTTCAAGGCCTTCCGCAAGGCGTGGCCGGGCGTGCGCATCTACCAGCCGTGGAACGAGGTCAACAACCTCACGCAGCCGACGGCGCACAGACCCGAGATGGTCGTGACGTACTACAGCATCGTCAAGAAGAACTGCCGCGGGTGCACCGTGCTCGGCGCCGACATCCAGGACCTGCCGAACATGGTCAACTACACGAGATCGCTGCTGGCGAACTTCAAGAGACGCAAGATCGCCACGCCGCGCCTGTGGGGCCTGCACAACTACACGGACGTCAACCGCTTCGTGAAGGACAAGAACAGCTCGCTGCGCAAGCTCGTCAAGCTCGTCCCCGGCAAGATCTGGCTGACCGAGACCGGCGGCATCTACCGCTTCCAGCCGCAGAACGCCCGTCAGACCTTCCGCCCGGACCTCAAGCGCCAGGCGAGAGCGATCGACGCGCTCTTCGCGCAGGCGCGCAAGTACCGCAGCAAGATCGATCGCATCTACCTCTACAACTGGTTCGCGGCGGCGAGAGACAACCGCTGGGACTCGGCGATGCTCGACGCCAGCGGCGCGCCCCGTCCGGCCTACCAGCGCCTGCTGCGCTACAAGCAGTACGTCCGCTGAGCCGCACCGTCGCGGCGGGGCGGCTCGGTCCGTCCCGCTGCCGGTAGGCTTCCGCGCCCATGACCCGTCTGAGCGCCTACCTCCTCCCGACCGAGAAGCAGGCCCCGGCTGACGCCGAGGCGATCTCGCACAAGCTGATGGTCCGGGCCGGGCTGATCCGTCAGCTCGGCGCCGGGCTGTGGACGTACCTCCCGGCGGGCTGGCGGGTCCATCGCAAGGTCGAGCAGATCATCCGCGAGGAGATGGACGCGATCGGCGGTCAGGAGCTGCTGATGCCGCTGCTCAACCCGGCCGATCCGTGGCGCCGCACGGGCCGCATCGAGATCGACGAGATCTTCAAGCTGGAGGACCGCAAGGGCACCGAGATGGTGCTGGCGATGACCCACGAGGAGATCGTCACCACCCACGTCGCCCAGGTCGTGCGCTCCTACCGCGACCTGCCGCAGATCCTCTACCAGATCCAGGTGAAGGAGCGGGACGAGCCGCGCCCGCGCGCCGGCGTCCTGCGCACGCGCGAGTTCCGCATGAAGGACGCGTACTCGTTCGACCGCGACGAGGCCGGCCTCGACGTCGCCTACGAGAAGCACATCGCCGCCTACGACCGCATCTTCGACCGCAGCGGACTGGAGTGGTACCGGGTCCAGTCCGACGTCGGGATGATGGGCGGCACCGACGCCCACGAGTACATGGCGCCGTGCACCGCCGGCGAGGACGAGGTCGCGCTCGCGCCGGGCTACGCCGCCAACCTCGAGGTCGCCTCGGCCGAGCCGCAGGCGATCGAGCTGCCGGCGCCGCTGCCGCAGCCCGAGGAGGTCCACACGCCCGGGCTGACGACCGTCGAGGACGTCGCACGCCGCCTCGGCGTGCCGCAGGGCGCCGTGCTGAAGGCCTTCCCGGTGATCGCCGAGGGCCGCGGGCTCGTGCTCGTGATGGTGCGCGGCGACCACAGGGTCAACGAGGTCAAGCTGCGCAACGCGCTCGGCACGCAGTGCCGTCCCGCGACGCCGGACGAGTTCGCCACGAAGATCGGCCCCGCCGGCTTCATCGGCCCGGTCGGTGCGAACGCCCCGATCGTGCTCGACACGGCCGTCGGCGACGGCGGCTACGTGACCGGCGCCAACCGCGGCGACTTCCACCTGCGCGGCGTCGAGCCGGGCCGCGACTTCCCGTTCGAGCGTGCCGACGTGCGCGCGGTCGAGCCGGGCGACACCGTGAACGGCAACCCGATCCGGATCGAGAAGGCGATCGAGGTCGGCAACATCTTCAAGCTCGGCACCAGATACTCCGCCGCGCTCGGCGCGAGCTACCTCGACGAGAGCGGCAGACAGCAGCAGATCGTGATGGGCTGCTACGGGATCGGCCCGGCGCGCATCGTCGCCGCCGCCGTCGAGCAGTACGCCGACGACGCCGGCATCGCCTGGCCGCGCGCGATCGCGCCGTTCGACGTCGAGCTGGTCGTGATCTCCAGAGGGGAGAGCGAGGAGCGGACGTTCGCGGACGGCCTCTACGAGCAGCTGAAGGCGACCGGCCTCGACGTCCTCTACGACGACCGCGACGCCGGCCCGGGGGAGAAGTTCGCCGACGCCGAGCTGCTCGGCGCGCCGCTGCGCGTGACCGTCGGCAAGCGCACGCTCGCCGGGGGTGAGCTGGAGATCCAGCTGCGCCGCGGCCGCGAGAGACGCTCGCTCCCGCTCGACGGCGCCGCCGAGGCGGTCAAGGCGCTGTGGGAGACCCTGCCCTGAGCGGCGGAGGTCCGGCGGGCGGGCCCGCCCCCGAGCCTCCGCGCCAGAAGCTGACGTTCAAGCGGCTCTCCGGCCTGGACCGCTCGGGGCCGCCGCAGCCGGCGACGGTCGCCGGCGCGCCGCTCAACCCGTGGACGATCCCGAACGCGATCGGCTTCGTGCGGATCGCGCTGATCCCCGTCTTCCTGGTCGTCGCCTTCGACAGCGGCGACGGGATCGGCTTCTGGCCGGCCTTCCTCTTCGCCGTGATCGGCTGGGGCGACTACGCCGACGGGATCGCTGCGCGCGTGACGCGCCAGTACAGCCGCCTCGGCGCGCTGATGGACCCCGTCACCGACCGGCTGCTGGTGATCTCCGGCGTCGTCGTCTGCTGGCACTTCGAGCTGCTGCCGCGGTGGGCGATCGCCGTGCTCGTCGCGCGCGAGCTGGCGATGCTCGTGATCGCCCAGTGGGGCCTGCGCCACGGCATCGACCTGGCGATCAACTGGCCCGGCCGGCTGGCGGTCGCGCCCGTGATGGGCGGCCTCTTCTTCCCGATGTGCGGGCTGCAGACGCTCGGCGAGATCATGCTCTACGCCGGCCTCGCGCTCGCGCTCACCGCGACCGTCCTCTACGTGCGCGACGGGTTGGCGACGTTGCGCGCGAACGAGGGCGGCGCAAGCCCGCCTGCAAGCTGACCCTCAAGCTCAACTTGAGGCCTCGTCCGGCCGACGGTATAGTGAACAGTCTCGCCCCCGCGCGATTTCGAACGGAGCAACCGCACGTGATGGACACCTTCCCGGACCTCGGCTCGCTGACGGACAGAGAGCTCAAGGACCTCATCCAGCAGATGACCGAGGAGGAGATCGAGGTCTCCTACAGACGGCGGATCCTGCACGGCAAGATCGACATCCTGCGCGCGGAGCTGGTCAACCGGCTGCGCAAGAAGCACGAGGGCGGGGTGGACGTCATCTCCGGCGCCGACGTCGAGAAGCTGACGGACATCCTCTCCGGCCGCGTGCCGGGCGGAGAGCAGAGCTAGAGGCGACTGGCGGGGATTCCGGTGGCGCTCCACTGCCCTGAATGCGGCTTCGCCAACGCCGTCGGCGCGAACTACTGCCAGCGCTGCGGCGCCTTCCTGGCGACCTCTGAGCCGGACGTCTCGGACACGACCGCGACGTACCGGATCGGCGAGACCGGCGAGATCGAGCCGGTCCAGCTCGACGACGTCGTCGCCCGCGGCGCCGCGCTGGTGATCCGCTCCGGCGGGGGCCGCACCGGCGAGTCGTTCGCGATCGACGGCGAGAAGAAGACGATCGGCCGCCGTCCCGACAGCGACATCTTCCTCGACGACGTGACGGTCTCGCGCGACCACGCGCTGCTGGTCCGTCGCGGTCGCGACTGGTACCTCGACGACTGCGGCTCGCTCAACGGCACCTACGTCAACCGTCAGCGGATCGAGTCGCACCAGCTGCAAGATGGCGACGAGTTGCAGGTGGGCAAGTACAAGTTGGCGTATCTCTCCCGATGACGATGACCGCCGCCTCCGGACTCCCTCAGCCGAACCTCGAACCCGAGGGT
>JAEXXR010000583.1 GCA_023405705.1 Actinomycetes bacterium | reverse complement strand
GGCCTATGAAGCGGGTCGGCTGCTCGGCCGCGTCGGGAGCGGGCGGCTGCGCGCCGGTCTCCGGAGTCGGGTCGCTCGCCGCGGACGGCTCGCCGGAGTCGTCGGAGCGACGGCGTGCGATGCGTTGGAACAGGCCACTCATCGGTCGATCCGGCGCCGCGCAACGTCACGGGCGGCGCCGAGGCGGCGAGTATACCCACGGCTCCCGCTCGTCCCCGCCGCCTCCGCGATCAGCTCCCGCCAGGCGACCGCGACGCGGCGCGCCATCCGCTCGGCGGAGAACAACTCCGCCCGCGCACGGCCTGCGATCCGCGGGTCGGCAGCGGCGAGGTGCGGCGCGAGCGCCGCCCGCCACGCGTCGGCGTCGAACGGCCCGCAGTGCGCGCCGGGCAGCTCGCCGAGCGCGAGCGGGTGGATCCCGACCGGCGTCGCGACGACCGGCACGTCGCAGGCGAGCGCCTCCAGCGCCGCGAGCCCGAAGCCCTCCCGCTCGGAGGGGACGACGACCGCGTTGGCCGCGTTGACCCACCACGGCACCTCGTCGGGCGAGACGTCGGTCAACGTCAGCAGCTCGGCGTCGCCGGCGACCGCCTGCGCGCGGTCGAGCCGCTTCTCGGGCCGCGCGGGATGGGCCGGGAAGAGCAGGTAGCGACCATCGGGGTCGAGTCCGAGCCGCCTCCGCGCCTCCGCGCGCGGGAGCGGACGGAAGCGCTCGAGGTCGACGCCGCACGGCAGGACCGCGACGCGACGGATCGTCCCGGCGCCCGGCAGCAGCTGCGCGAGGGCGGCCGAGACGGTCGCCGGCAGCGCCACGAGACCCGCGACGGCGCGGCTGAGCCGGCCGGAGCGCGGATGGGCGAGGTCGGTGCCGTGGAAGGTGACGACGTGCGGCGCGCCGCGCAGCACCAGCGCCGGCCACGCCGTCAGCCCGAAGTGCGAGTGGACGACGTCGAAGCGCTCGCCCCGATACCGGCGCCGCAGCTCGCGCGCGGCGCGCGGATAGGAGCGCAGGCCGGGCGGGAACGCGAACAGCTCGACCTCGACGCCGTCGAGCCGGCGCAGCGCCTCGACCTGGTCGCGGACGAAGCGGCCGAGCGCGGGACGGGCCGCGGTTGGATACATGTTCGTCACGACGAGCGCGCGCATCTCGCCCGGCAGCCTATTGCGTGCGGAGTTCGCGCTCGGCCGCGCGAGCTCCGGCCGGCAGGCGTGTCGAACGCGTCTCGAACCGTGACGGGCCGGAGCGGAGACTCGATCGCCTTGTCCGACGGCGATTCGAGGAGGCGCAGTGTTCTACCGGCTGATGGCGTTGGTGCACGTCCGGGTGGCGGCGACGTGGCGATCGGAGCGGGGGCAGGGGACGGTCGAGTACGTCGCCCTGATCCTGCTCGTGGCGGCGCTGCTGGCGGGCGTGGTGGCGGCGACGAAGAGCAGAAGCTTCGGCACGGGCGGGATCGCGGAGGCGATCGTCAGACAGATCAGAAGCGCGCTCGACGGGCTGAAGAGATGAGCGTCCTGATCGACGAGCGGCCGGGCGGCGGCGAGACCGGGGCGGCCTGCGCGTCGCCCCGTTCCCGCGGGTCGCTCTGCCACCATGAGCCGGTGCCCGCGACGACCGAACGTGCCGAGAGCGACCGTCCGATCGCCGTCTTCGACTCCGGCGTGGGCGGGCTGACCGTCCTGCACGAGCTGCTGGTCTCGCTGCCGAGCGAGGACTACCTCTACCTCGGCGACACCGCCCGCTTCCCCTACGGCGACAAGTCGCAGGCGCAGCTGCGCGACTACTCGCTGGAGATCGCCGACCACCTGATCTCGCACGGGGCGAAGCTGCTCGTCGTCGCCTGCGGCTCGGCGACGGCGGCGGCGCTGCCGCTGCTGGAGCAGGAGCTGGCCGGCACCGGCATAGACGTGCTCGGCGTGATCGCGCCGGCGGCGCAGCTGGCGGTCGAGGCGAGCGAGAGCGGCCGGGTCGGCGTGCTGGCGACGCCGGCTGCGGTCGACAGCGGCGCCTACGCACAGGCGATCGCCGCCTGCGACCCGCACGTTCAGCTGGAGAGCGTCCCGTGCCCCGACCTCGCGCCGCTGATCCAGAGCGGCGTGCCGCTCGACGAGGCGGCGGTGGAGATCGTCCGCCGCTACACCAAGGCGCTGCGCGCCGCGGAGGTCGACACGGCGATCCTCGGCTGCACGCACTTCCCGCTGTTCGCGCCGATCCTGCGGCGGATGCTCGGGCGCGGCGTCCACCTCGTCACCTCCGGCGAGGGCGTCGTGCGCAGCGTCGAGCGGGCGCTCGGCGCGCGCGGCCTGCTGAACGAGCGCGACGGCGAGGGCGACTACCGCTTCCTCTGCACCGGCGACGTCGACGCCTTCCGTGAGATCGGGACGCGCTTCCTGCAGATGCCGCTCGGCGAGATCGAGCAGGTGCGGCTGGCGCCCCTGAGGGCGGCCGCGTGAGCGACGCGGGCGCGGCGGCGGCAGCGCGTGACGGCGGACCGGCGGCCGGGGCGACGAGATGACGAGACGACTGATCCTCTCCACGCGCAACGACCACAAGGTGCGCGAGTTCACGCGGCTGACCGGCGGCGCGCTCGCGATCGACCCGCTCCCGGACGACGTGACGCTGCCGCCCGAGGACGGCGACAGCTTCGCCGCCAACGCGCTCGGCAAGGCGCGCGCGGCGGCCGCGGCGACCGGACGCGCGGCGATCGCCGACGACTCGGGCGTCGAGGCGGCTGCGCTCGGCGGGCGGCCGGGCATCCACTCGGCCCGCTTCGCCGGTCCGGACGCGACCGACGCCGACAATCTCGCGAAGCTGCTGCGCGAGGCGCCGGCCGGCAGCCCGCTGGCTTATGTCTGCGCGATCGCCTACGTCGATCCTGCCGACGGCGTCGAGCAGCTGTTCGAGGGCCGCTGCGAGGGGACGCTCGCCGCGGAGCCGGCGGGGGCGGGCGGCTTCGGCTACGACCCGGCCTTCCTGCCTGCCGACGAGCTGCCCGGCGGCGCGCCGGGACGGACGATGGCCGAGCTGTCCGACGCGGAGAAGGACGCGATCAGCCATCGCGGGCGCGCCTTGCGCGACCTGCTCGCCTGGCTCGACGCCCAGCCCGGCGGCTGAGGCGCGCGCGGCGGCGACCGGCGCGGCCG
>JAEXXR010000554.1 GCA_023405705.1 Actinomycetes bacterium | reverse complement strand
CGGCTGAGTCGTGAGCCGCACCGCGAGTTCGTGCTTCGCATCGCGAGTTCCACGGCTGCGCGCCGGAACCGCCCACGATCGCGGGAACTCGCGAGTGCGGTGCGTCGGGTAGATGAGTGAGCACCGGATCACCGAGCTGAGCTCGGGCGTGCGGATCGCGACGGAGGCCGTGCCCTCCGTCCGGTCCGTCTCGCTCGGCTACTGGATCGGCACCGGCTCGCGGGGCGAGAGCGACGCGCAGGCGGGGCTCTCGCACCTGATCGAGCACCTGCTCTTCAAGGGCACGCCGAAGTACAGATCGCTGGAGATCGACCAGATCTTCGACGGCATGGGCGCCGAGCTGAACGCCGGCACCGGCAAGGAGACGACCTCCGTCTACTCGCGCGTGATCGACGAGCACCTCGACCTCGCCTTCGACGTCATGAGCGACATGGTCTTCAGACCCGCGTTCGAGGACGTCGACAGCGAGCGCGAGGTGATCCTCGAAGAGATCGCGATGTACGAGGACGACCCGCAGGACAAGGTCTTCGACGTGCTCGGGACGGCCGTCTTCGGCGACCATCCGCTCGGGCGCTCGATCATCGGCGCGGCCGACGTCGTCGCCGGCACGCCGGTCGACGAGATCCGCGCCTTCCACGCCTCGCGCTACGTCGCCTCCAACGTCGTGATCGCGGCGGCGGGGGCGGTCGACCACGACCAGCTCGTCGAATGGGCCGCCGAGCGCGTCCCCAACGGCGGCCGCAGCGCCGACGCGCCGCAGCCGCCCGCGGCCCCGGGCGCCCGGCCCGCGGTCGTCCAGTTCGAGCGCAAGGACACCGAGCAGTACCACGTCTGCCTCGGCGGAACGGGGATCCCGCGCACCGACGACCGCCGCTTCGCGCTGCGGGTGCTCGACACGATCTTCGGCGGCACGTCGTCGTCGCGCCTCTTCCAGGAGGTGCGCGAGCGGCGCGGCCTCGCCTACGCCGTCTACTCGTTCACGGCGCAGTTCTCCGACACCGGCCAGATCGGCCTCTACGTCGGCACGCGCAGCGACAACCTCGCACCCGCGATCGAGGTCGTCGCGAGAGAGCTGGAGCGGCTGCGCCGCGACCCGGCCTCCGCCGACGAGCTGGCGCGCGCGAAGGAGAACCTGAAGGGCCGCGTCGTGCTGTCGATGGAGTCGACCGGCGCGCGCATGAACAAGCTCGGCTCGGCGCTGCTGAACGGCACGCCGCTGCTGTCGGTCGACGAGGTGATCGAGAAGATCGACGCGGTCTCGCTCGACGTCGTCGCCGAGCTGGCCGACGAGCTGTTCGCGCCCGAGCGGCTCTCGACCGCCGGCATCGGGCCCGACGAGGATGTCTTCAGAGCGGCGCTGGGGCCGCTCGCACCCGAACCAGTGAGGGTCTGAGAAGTGATTCGAGTCGCTGTCGCCGGCGCCGCCGGCCGCATGGGTTCGACCGTCTGCGACGCCGTCAACGGCGCCGACGACATGGAGCTGACCGGCCGCGCCGACCCGGCGCTCGGCACGACGCTCGCCGAGGTGCTGCCGGGAGCCGACGTCGTCGTCGACTTCACGCAGCCGGACACGGCGCTGCCGAACGCGCTGGCGTGCCTGGAGGCCGGCGTCCACGTCGTGATCGGGACGACCGGCTTCGACATCGAGCCGCTGCGCGAGGCGAGCGCGGCGTCGTCCGCCAACGCCTTCTACGCGCCGAACTTCGCGATCGGCGCGGTGCTGATGATGAGATTCGCCGCCGAGGCCGCCAAGCACATGGCGAAGGCGGAGATCATCGAGCTGCACCACGACAGAAAGCTCGACAAGCCCTCCGGCACGGCGGCGCGCACCGCGCAGCTGATGGCGGAGGCGACCGGGGGCGCGGAGCCGCCGGTCCACTCGGTCCGCCTGCCCGGCATGGTCGCCAACCAGGAGGTCATCCTCGGCGACCTCGGCCAGACGCTGACGATCCGCCACGACACCGTCGACCGCGTCTCGTTCATGCCCGGCGTGCTGCTCGCCGTCCGCAGGGTCGGCGCGATCGAGCAGTCGCCGCTCGTCGGCCTCGAGCACTTCCTCTAGGCCGCACCGGCGGCGTCAGGACCAGAGCTGGCAGGTCGTCGTGGTGACGGCGCCGGACACGGCTGCGAGAACGATCGCCGCCGAGACGGCTGCCGTCACGACGGCAGCCGCGATCCCGCGGCGCCGCCAGGTACCGGCGGCGTTTGCGGCGATCACGAGCGCGACCACGCCTGGGAGCGTCAGCACGACGACGGTCGCGCTGCTCCACAACGGCGCGCACCGGACGATCCCGCCGTCACCGCCAGCCACCGTTCCGGGAGCGGCCGTGACGAACCAATAGGCCAGAAGCGGCCATGCGAGGGCGGCGACGCGCAGCGCGAACCGGGCAGGTGCGCCGGCAGGAAGGCCGACCGAACCGTTCGAGCCGTCCTCCCGACCGTGGTCTTCGACGATCTTCCCAGTCAACGCGTCGCGCTCGCTTCCGTCCGTGATGCCGGAATCGTCTCACGCCGTCGAAGCGCGAAGCGGCAGGTCGGCTCCGTACGCCCTGCGGCGGTTGCCGCGGTGCGGCGCGCCCGGCTATCGTCAGCTTCCCAGTCCACCGTTCGAGCGGGGAAGGAGCGCATTGGCCGAGCTGACTCGTCACGTCCTCGTCGTCGCCGGTCGCACGGCCCGCTCCGAGGCGCTGCGCGGCGCCCTGCTCGCGCGCGCCGCCGCCGGCCCCGCCGAGTTCACGCTGCTGGTGCC
>JAEXXR010000432.1 GCA_023405705.1 Actinomycetes bacterium | reverse complement strand
CGGTCGCCGTTCGCGCCGCCCGCCCGCTCGCTCGCACGCGCCTCCGCGCCGGCGGCACCGGCCGCGGCGGCCCGCGCCTGCGTTCTCCTCCCAGCGCCGTTCGCGCGCCGCTTGGAGCGCTTCCTCGTTCTCGGCACCGCTTCTCTCCTGGTCCCGGCGTGAAGACATGCTGTCTTCCGGTGCTTCGACCGGGCGACGGTACACCGCGCCGGCCGCGACGGTCAAGCGCCCATACCGAGCCCTCACCGAGCGTGGCGCCCCGGCGCGCCCCCGCTACGATCCCGCGCCGGAACGCAACCGAGGAACAGGGGTCACGGGATGCTGAGAGGGTTCGGAGCGGCGCTGCTCGCCGCTGTGGCGGCGATCGCGGTCGGCGCGAGCGCGGCGCACGCCGCCGACCACGAGGTGTGGGACGAGCGCGGCCCGGTGAGAGCGTCGTTCCTGTGGTCCGACGGCCCCGACTTCGGCTGGACCGACCTGTGGGTGACGGTCACCCGGGACGGCGAGGTCGTCCACGACGAGCCGGTCGACGTGCCCGGCTGCGAGGACTACGCCTGCGGCCCGATGTCCCAGCGCTCGACGCTCGACGACCGCCCGAGCATCCAGCTGGCGCACCTCGACGGCGATCGCGAGCCGGAGGTCGTCACCGGCATATTCACCTCGACCGGCTTCTGCTGCGAGGTCACGCAGGTGCTGCGCTGGCGCGGCGACCACTACGCCGTCGCGACGCACAGTTTCGAGATGGCGAGCTTCAGGCTGGCCGACCTCGACCGCGACGGACGCCGAGAGTTCTCCTCCCGCGACAGCCGCTTCCGCTATGCCTTCTCCTCGGGCGCCGGCTCGTGGAACCCGCCGCAGGTCTGGGCGTTCGCAGACGGCCGCTTCCGCGACGTGACGCGCCGGCACCCGTCCCTCGCCCGCCGCGACGCGAGAGCGGCGATGCGCGCCTACCAGCGCGTCCTGCGCAGCCGCTACCCGAACAGCGGCGCCGGCGTGCTCGCCGCGTGGGTCGCCGACCAGCGTCTGCTCGGCAACCGCAAGGCGGCCGACCGCTTCCTCGCGCGCGAGCGCCGCGCCGGCCGGCTCGACGGCCTGCCCGGCTACCGCAGCTCCGGCGCCTATCTCAGAGCGCTGCGCGTCAAACTCGCGCGCTGGGGCTACTGATCGATCGCGCGGATCGGGACGCCGGCCTGCGCCAGGCGGTCCTTGATCTGCGCGACGGTGAATCTGCCGTAGTGGAGGATCGACGCGCACAGGACCGCGTCGGCGCCGGTCTCCAGCGCCTCGACGAGGTGGTTGAGCTCGCCGGCGCCGCCGGAGGCGATCACCGGGATCGTCACCGCCTCGGCGACCGCCTGCGTCAGCGGCAGGTCGTAGCCGTCGTTGCTGCCGTCCCTGTCCATCGAGGTCAGCAGGATCTCCCCCGCCCCGCGCTCGGCGCCCTCGCGCGCCCACGCGACCGCGTCGCGCCCGGTCGGCGTGCGACCGCCCGCGACGTAGACCTCCCAGCCGGAGCCGTCCTCCCTCTGCTTGGCGTCGATCGCCAGCACGACGCACTGCGCGCCGAACTGCTCGGCCAGCTCGTCGAGCAGCTCCGGCCGCTTGACGGCAGCCGAGTTGACGGCGACCTTGTCGGCACCCGCGTCGAGCACCGCCTGCGCGTCCTCGACCGAGCGGATCCCGCCGCCGATCGTGAACGGGATGAAGACGTTGTCGGCGGTGCGGCGCGCCAGCTCGACGACCGTCTCGCGCTGCGCCGAGGTCGCCGTGATGTCGAGGAAGACGAGCTCGTCGGCGCCGGCGGCGTCGTAGCGCTCGGCCAGCTCGATCGGGTCGCCGGCGTCTCTGATGTCGACGAAGTTCGTGCCCTTGACGACGCGGCCGGCGTCGACGTCGAGGCAGGGGATGACGCGCTTGGCGTGCACCGCGCCCGCCTACGCCTTCGCCGGCGGCTTCAGCGCCTCGAGCGCCTCGCCGACCGTGAACTTGTTCTCGTACAGCGCCTTGCCGACGATCACGCCGTTGAGGTTGACCTGGCGCAGGCTCGCGAGCGCGCGCAGGTGGTCGAGGTTCCCGATCCCGCCGGAGTAGATGAAGCTGCCTCTGACCGACTCGGCGATCCGCTTGACCTCGTCGAGGTCGGGCCCGGTCAGCATCCCGTCGCGCTCGATGTTCGAGTAGACGAGCTTCTTCACGCCGCGGCGCTGGAGGTGCTCGATGACCGCGGTCGCCTCCATGTCGGTCTGCTCCTTCCAGCCGCCGCTGGCGACCTTGCCGCCGCGCACGTCGACGGAGACGCAGACGCGCTCGCCGTAGGCCGAGACGACGTCGTCGAGGAAGTCGACGTCGGCGAAGGCCGCCGTGCCGAGGATAACGCGCCCGGCGCCGGCCGCGACGGCGGCGTCGACCGACTCGCGCGAGCGCAGCCCGCCGCCGAACTCGACCGGCACGCCCAGCTCGCCGGCGATCCGCTCGAGATGGTGGAGGTTGGCCGGTCTGCCGTCGCGGGCGCCGTCGAGGTCGACGACGTGCAGCCATCTGGCGCCGCCCTCCACCCAGGCGCGCGCGGCGCTGAGCGGGTCGGCGTCGTAGACGGTCTCGTCGCCGAAGTCGCCTTGTCTCAGGCGGACGGCGCTGCCGCCGCGGATGTCGATTGCGGGGTAGAGGATCATGCGGCGCGGGTCCGGTCGTGGTCGTGGGACGGGTCGGCGACGCCCTCGCAGGCGGCGCTGAAGCTCTGGAGCAGCCGGAGGCCGTGCTGCGAGGACTTCTCCGGGTGGAACTGCACGCCGTAGACGTTGCCGCGCGCGACGGCGCTGACGAAGCGCTCGCCGTACTCGGCGGTCCCGAGCGCGTCGCCGGGGTCGGCCGGCTCGACCACGAACGAGTGCACGTGGTAGAAGGCGACCTCCTGCGGCAGCCCGGCGTTGAGCCGCGTGGCGTGCTCGAAGCGGACGACGTTCCAGCCGATGTGCGGGACGCGCTGGCCGCGCGCGTCCAGCGGCCGCACCTCGCCGCCGAGCAGGCCGAGGCCCTCGGCCGGCTCGACCTCGACGGAGCGCTCGAACAGCAGCTGCATCCCGAGGCAGATCCCGAGCACCGGCACGTCGGCGGCGGCGCGCTCGCGGATCAGCTCGTCAAGCCCCAGCTCGCGCAGGTTGCGCATCGCGCGCGGGAAGGCGCCGACGCCGGGGACGACGACGCCGTCGGCGGCGCGCACGGCGTCGTGGTCGCGTGTGATCAGCGGCCGCGCCCCGACGTGCTCGAACGCCTTCTCGACCGAGCGGCGGTTGCCCATCCCGTAGTCGAGGATGGCGATTTTGGGCGAAGCCGCGGCCTGCGGCCTTGCTTCGCCTTGGACGAACTCGCCCGGGGGGCTCGTTCTTCCGGTCTGCGGCGTTCCGGTCACGCTGTGAGGGTCCCCTTGGTGGAGGGCACGCCGGTCTCGGTCGGGTCGATCGCGACCGCGGCGCGCAGCGCGCGCGCGAACGCCTTGAAGAGCGCCTCGACGATGTGGTGGACGTTGGTGCCGGCGTCGACCGTCAGGTGCAGCGCTATTCTGGCGTTGCCGGCGACGGCGCGGAAGAACTCCTCGGCCAGCTCGTGGTCGAAGTTGCCGATCGCGCCGACCGGCAGCGCGACCTCCCAGGCGACGAAGGCGCGGCCCGAGATGTCGATGTGCGCCGAGGCGCGCGCCTCGTCCATCGGGACGGTCGCCGAGCCGTAGCGGTAGATCCCCCTGCGGTCGCCGAGCGCGCGGTCGAGCGCCTGCCCGATGCAGATGCCGACGTCCTCGACGGTGTGGTGGGCGCCCGTCTCCAGGTCGCCTCTGGCCGCGACCGTCAGGTCGAGGCGGCCGTGGCGCGCGAGCAGGTCGAGCATGTGGTCGAAGAAGCCGACGCCGGTGCTGCGCTCCCCCGCGCCCGTCCCCTCGAGGTCGAGCGTCAGGTGGATGTCGGTCTCGCCGGTCTTGCGGTCGATCGTCGCCGTGCGGTCGCTCATGAGCCGGGATTCTCCCTGATGCGCGCCTCCATCGACTGCGCGTGGATCTCGAAGCCCTCGGCGCGCGCGATCGCGACCCCGGCCGGGGCGAGCGTCGCGGCGGCCAGGTCGGGGATCCGCACCTCGGCCATCCGCCGGCGGAAGTGGCGGGCGGAGAGGCCGGAGGCGAAGCGGGCGGCGCCGTCGGTCGGCAGCGTGTGGTTGGAGCCGGCGACGTAGTCGCCGAAGGCGGTCGCGCCGTTGGGGCCGACGAACAGGCAGCCGGCGTTGCGCACCTGCGGCGCGAGCGCCTCGGCCCCGGGGCCGATCAGCTCGAGGTGCTCGGGCGCGAAGGCGTTCGCGAGCGCGAGCGCGTCGTCGAGGTCGGCGGTCTGCACGAGCGCGCCCGCCCCCGGCTCCTCGACCAGCGCCAGCCCCTCGGAGAGTGCGTCGAGCACCGTCTCGTCTGGAGAGACCGCGATGACGAGACTGTCGCCGCCGTGCTCGGCCTGCGCGCGCAGGTCGAGCGCCGCCAGTCGCACGTCGGCGCCGTGGTCGAGCACGACCAGCACGTCGCTGGGCCCGGCGAAGCCGTCGATCCCGACGAGGCCGGCCGCCGACACCTGGCGCTTGGCCTCCTGCACCCACAGCGAGCCCGGGCCGACGATCACGTCGACCGGCTCGATCGTCTCGGTGCCGTGGGCGAGCGCGGCGATCGCCTGCGCCCCGCCCATGCGGAGGACCTCGCTCGCGCCGGCCAGCTCGGCCGCCGCGAGGATCGCCTGGTGGACCTCGCCGTCAGGACCGGGCGGCGCGCACAGCACGACCTCCTCGACGCCGGCCGTCACCGCGGTCACGACGCCCATCAGGACGGTGCTCGGGTACGGCGCGCGGCCGCCGGGGACGTAGACCGCGGCGCGGCGGACGGGAACCTCGCGCAGGCGGACGGTCTGGCCGTGGCCGAGCGTCACCTCGCGCTCCTCGTCGATCCCGATCGCGGCGACGACGCCGATGTTCTGCGCGGCGACCTCCAGGCCGGCGCGCACCTGCGGGTCGAGGCCGGCGAGCGCCGCCTCCAGCTCCTCGAAGCTGACGCGCAGCGGCTTCGGCTCCGCGCCGCCGGTGTCGAATCTGCGGATCAGCTCCAGCACGGCGGCATCGCCGCGCTCGCGCACGTCGGCGAGGATCGCGGCGACCGGCTCGGCGACGGAGGCGCCGGCCGGGACCAGCGTGCGCAGCTCTGCGGCGAGCGCCGCGGCGCTCTCGGCATTCGCCAGCGTGCGGCGCTCAAGCCGCACGGAGGCGCTCCAGCAGGTCGTCGATCGCCGCGGCCTTCAGCTTGTGCGCGACGGGGTTGGCGATCAGCCGCGCGGTCGAGACGACGATCTCCTCGCGCACGACCAGCCCGTTCTCGCGCAGCGTCGTGCCGGTCGCGGTCAGGTCGACGATCGCGTCGACCATCCCGGTCAGCGGCGCCAGCTCGACCGAGCCCTTCACCTCGACGATCTCGGCCTGGCGGCCGGTGCGCTCGAAGTGGGCCATCGCGATCTTGCGGTACTTGGTCGCGATCCGCATCTGGCCGAGGCGCCGCAGCGCCTCCGCGGCGGGGTCGTCGCCGGCGACGGAGGCGAGCACCATCACGCAGCGCCCGAAGCCGAGGTCGAGCAGCTCGTAGACCTCGCGCTCGGACTGCTCCATCAGCACGTCCTTGCCGGTTATGCCGATGTCGGCGGCGCCGGCCTCGACGTAGGTCGGCACGTCCGAGGGCCGCATCGTGACGATGCCGACGTCCTCGAACAGCAGCTTGCGGTCGTTGGCGCGGACCTCGCTGGTGTCGATCCCGATCGTGTCGAGCAGGTCGAGCGCCTCGCGCATCAGCGCGCCGCGCGGGACCGCGATCGTCAGGCCGTTGCCGCCGCTCATCTCCCCTGCTCCTCACCGGCCAAAGCGATGTGCAGCCGCTCGACCGTCAGCGCCCAGCCGACGGCCGGGAGCGGCCGGCCGAAGCGGCCGAGCAGGTCGTCGTAGCGGCCGCCGCCGCCGAGCGTCACGCCCAGCGTCGGGTCGTAGACCTCGAAGATCGCGCCCGTGTAGTAGTCGAGCTTGCGCACGAGTCCGAGGTCGAAGATGACCCGCTCGGCGACGCGCGGCTCCAGCAGCGCGTGGACGCGGCGCAGCCCGTCGGCGGCCGCGTGCGCGGCGCCGTCGAGGCGCTCGAGGATCTCCGGCCCGCCGCGCAGCTGCGGAACCTGCTTCAGGGCCGCCACCGCGGCGTCGTCGGCGAGCCGCAGCTCGTCGATCTCTCGCTCCAGCCCGACGAAGTCGCGCGTCACCAGCTCGTTGAGGATCCGCGCCCGCGGCTCCCCGTCGACGCCGCTGGCGTCGAGCAGCTCCTGGTACAGCGCCACGTCGCCGAGGCCGATCCGGTACCGCTTCAGCCCGACCGCGTCGAGCGTGTCGCACAACACCGTGAGCGCCTCGGCGGTGCCGTCGGGCGCAGGCGCGCCGATCAGCTCGATGCCGGCCTGCAGGAACTCGCGCGACTGGCCCCGCTGCGGCTTGATGCCGCGGTAGGCGTGCGCGAAGTAGCAGAGGCGCAGCGGCGGCTCGGCGGTCGCGAAGCGGGTCGCGACCAGCCGCGCGATCGGCACCGTCATGTCGGAGCGGAGCGTCAGCACGTTGCCCTGCTCGTCGAACAGGCGGTAGGCCGGCAGCGCCCCGCCGACGCCGCCGATCGCGAGCGTGTCCTCGTACTCGAGCGCGGGCGTCGCGACCTCGCCGTAGCCGGCTGAGTCGAAGACGCCGTGCGCGGCCGCGAGGATCGCGCGCAGCTCTCGCATCTCGTCGGGCAGCACGTCGCGCGTGCCGCTGGGAATCGGGTGGATCAAGGACCCTCCCTCAGTGGGCGTGGATGCGCTCGCTGTCCTCGACGCGCTCGATTCGCGCGCCGAGCGCGCGCAGGCGCTCGTCGATCCGCTCATAGCCGCGGTCGATCTGGCGGATGTTGCCGATCTCCGTCGTGCCCTCGGCGCAGAGGGCGGCGATCAGCATCGCCATGCCGGCGCGGATGTCCGGCGACTCGACCCGCTCGCCGCGCAGGCGGCGGTGGCCGACGACGAGCGCGCGGTGGGGGTCGCAGATCGTGATCGCGGCGCCCATCAGCTGCAGCTTGTCGGTGAAGAAGAGCCGGTTCTCGAACATCTTCTCGTGGATGATGACCGAGCCCTCCGACTGCGTCGCCAGTGCGAGCGCGATCGAGGTGAGGTCGGCCGGGAAGGCCGGCCACGGCCCGTCCTCGACCTTCGGCTGGTAGCCGCCGGCGTCGTTGGTGATGATCAGCTTCTGGTTGCCCGGCACGAACATGTCGTTGCCGCGCATCTCCGTCTCCAGCCCGATGCGGGCGAAGACCAGCCGGATCATCCGCAGGTCCTCGGGATAGGTGTCCTTGATCAGCAGCTCGCCGCCGGTCACGCCGGCGAGCGCCATGAAGGAGCCGATCTCGATGTGGTCGGGGCCGACGCTGTGGTCGCAGCCGTTCAGGCGGTCGACGCCGTGGACGGTCATCACGTTGGAGCCGATCCCGTCGATCGCGGCGCCCATCTTCACGAGCATGCGCGCGAGGTCCTGCACGTGCGGCTCGGAGGCGGCGTTGCGGATGACGGTCGAGCCGGGCGTGATCGCGGCGGCCATCAGCGCGTTCTCGGTCGCCATCACGGACGGCTCGTCCATCAGGAAGTCGCAGGCGGTGAGGCCGCGCGGCGCCGTCAGCAGGATGTCGCGGTCGTGCTCGATCGTCGCGCCGAGCGCTCTGAAGGCGTCGAGGTGCGGATCGAGCCGGCGGCGGCCGATCACGTCGCCGCCGGGCGGCGGCATGTGGGCGCGGCCGAAGCGCGCGAGCAGCGGGCCGGCGAGCAGGAAGGAGGCGCGGATGCGCTCCGACAGCCTGCGGTCGAGGTCGGTCTTGCTGACGCCCTCGGCGCGTATCGCGACGACGTTGTCGTCGACCCAGTCGGCGCGGGCGCCGAGGTCGGCGATCAGCTCGATCTGCGCCTGCACGTCGCTGATGCGCGGCACGTTGCGGATGACGACCTCGTCGTCGGTCAGCAACGCGGCGGCCAGGATCGGCAGCGCGCCGTTCTTGTTGCCCGCGGGCACGTACGTACCGGAAAGCGGCACGCCGCCTTGTATGACGAACTTCTCCATAAGAGGGGGATCGCTTCGTCGGCCCCGCATGTCGGACACACGGATTGCGTCGGGGCCGAGGTGCTGAGCTAGGGTAACAGCCATGCCAGGGGGGATTTCGCGCGACGAGGCATGGACCCTCCTTTGCGAGTGGACGGAATCGCCGTCGCTGCGGCGGCACATGCTCGCGGTCGAGACGGCGATGCGAGCGTACGCGCGCCAACTTGGCGGCGACGAAGAATTGTGGGGCATCACCGGCCTGCTTCACGATCTCGACTACGAGCGGTATCCCTCGCTCATCGACGGTCACCCCCGAATGGCGATGGCCGAGCTGTCGCGCCGCGGCGCCCCGGATGAGATGATCCGGGCGATCGGATCGCACGCGGACGAGATGGACCTGTCGCGCGATTCGAAGCTGGAGCGGGCGCTGTACGCGGTCGACGAGCTCAGCGGCTTCGTCATCGCGTGCGCGTACGTCCGACCCGAGGGCCTGCGTGGCATGACGCCGAAGTCGGTCAGGAAGAAGATGAAGACGGCGAGCTTCGCGGCCGCCGTCGACCGCGACGCGCTGCGGCACGGCGCCGACGAGCTCGGCGTCGACTTCGACGAGCACGTCGCGTTCGTGATCGCGGCCCTGGCCGAGCGCGAGGACGTGCTGCTCGACCGCGGCGACGGTCCCACCACCCCCTCCTCCTCCAGCGACTCAGCGCACGACCCCGACCCGGCCGCCTGATGCTCGGCGCCTACCGGGTCCTCGTGCGCCCGCCGGGGGCGACGCGGCTGATCGTCTCGCTGCTGATCGGGCGGATCCCGATCGGCATCTTCTCGCTCGCGATCGTCCTGCTCGTGAGAGCTGAGACCGGATCCTTCGCGCAGGCCGGCCTGACGAGCGCGATGTGGGCGCTCGGCGCCGGGATACTCGCCCCGATCCAGGGACGGCTGGTCGACCGCTTCGGCCAGCCGGCGGTGCTGATCCCGTCGACGCTGGCAAACGCGGTCGCCGTCGCCGGCGTGCTGATCTGCGCGCGCGAGGGCGCGCCGACGTGGGCGCTCGGAGCGTTCGCCTTCCTCGGCGGCGCGGCCCTGCCGCCGCTGGGCGCGTGCATGCGGTCGGTGTGGGCGCGGGTGTTCGAGGACGACGCCGACGCCCGCAACACCGCCTACACGTTCGAGGGCGTCGTCTCCGAGTTCTTCTTCATCATCGGCCCGATCATCGTGACCGTGCTGATCGCGCTCAGCTCGGCGAGCATGGCGCTGATCGTCGCGATCGCGCTGAGCCTGGTCGGCACGCTCGGCTTCGCGACCGGAACGCTCGCGCGCGAGTGGCGCAGCGAGACGACGGAGCGCCCGCGCGCCGGCGCGCTCAGCTCGAAGGGCATGCGGACGCTGATGTACGCGATCGTGCCGACCGGCATCTCGTTCGGCGCGATCGAGGTCGCGATGCCGGCGTTCGCCGTGGCCCACGGCGAGAAGGCCGAGCTCGCCGGGATCCTGCTGTCGGTGATGGCGGTCTCCAGCGTGCTCGGCGGCGTCTGGTACGGCGGCCGCACCTGGTCGAGCCCGGTCGTCGAGCGCTTCATCGTCCTGCACGTCGTGCTGGCCGTCGGTACGCTGCCGCTGCTGCTCGCCGACTCGATCCCGATGATGGCCGTGATGGTCGCGATCGCCGGCCTGGCCCTGGCCCCGTCGGCCGCGGCCGCCTACCTGCTGATCGACCACGTCGCGCCGCCCGGCACGACGACCGAGGCGACGACGTGGATGATGACCGCCAACGTCGCCGGCGCCGCCGCCGGCGCCGCGTTGGCCGGCGTGATCGTCGAGGCCGCCGACGTCCGCTGGGCGCTCGTGCTCGCCTGCGCAGGCCCCGTGATCGGCGCGATCGTCTCGATCGCCTTCCGCCACACCCTCAGACCGGCGGCCCCCCGCCCCACCGCCGCGATCGCCGCCGGCTCAGCCCCCACC
>JAEXXR010000404.1 GCA_023405705.1 Actinomycetes bacterium | reverse complement strand
AGGCGCCGCCGCGCGCGCAGTCCGCGCGGCGTGACCGCCCGCTGGAGCCCCGCGAGCAGCAGCTCCGCGACCAGCGCCAGCGCGGCGACGCAGATCGCGGCGCCGAGCACGCCGGGCAGGCGGTAGGTCGCCTGGTCGACGATGATGTCGCCGAGGGTGCTGGCCCCGGCGACCGACCCGAGCGTCGCGGTCGCGATCACGTAGACCACGGCCGTGCGGACGCCCGCGAAGATGAGCGGCAGGGCGAGCGGCAGCTCGACCCGCGTGAGCACCTCCAGCGGCCGCATCCCCATCCCGTACGCCGCCTCGACCGCGTCGCGGTCTACCCCGTCGACCGCCACGTAGGCGTTGGTCAGCATCGGCGGGACGGCGAGCACGATCAGCGCGACCATCACGTTGACGAAGCCGATCCCGAGCAGCGCGACGCCGATCGAGATCAGCGCCAGGGACGGCAGCGCGCGGCCGACGTTGGAGATGTTGATCGCGGCGAACGAGCCGCGGTGGAGATGGCCGAGCCAGATCCCGAGCGGGAGCGCGATCAGCAGCGCGATCCCGATCGCGGCGCCAGACAGCGCGAGCTGGTCGAGCGTCAGCTGCCACAGCAGCTCGGCGTTGTCGCCGATGAACTCGAACGCCTCGACGAAGTCGTTCACGAGCGCGCCGTCCGCGACCAGGGGGAGAGGGCCCGCTGCAGCAGCACCAGCAGCGCGTCGGCGACGAGCGCGAGCGCGACGCAGAGCGCGCCGGCGGCGATCAGCTCGGTCTTGAAGGTCTGCTGCAGCGCCGTGTAGATCGGCGCGCCGAGGCCCTCGTTGACGACGAAGACCGCGACCGTCGCGAGGCTGATCACCGTCACGGTCGCGATCCGCAGGCCGGCGACGATCGCCGGCAGCGCCAGCGGCAGCTCGACTCTCCACAGCAGCTGCCGCGGCGTCATGCCCATCCCGATCGCGGCGTCTCTGACCTCGGCCGGCACGCCGGAGAGGCCGGCGAGCATGTTGCGGAAGAGGATCAGCAGCGTGTAGGAGACGAGCGCGATCTCGGCGGTCGTGCGCGACAGGCCCGTTATCGGCACGAGCAGCTGGAACAGCGCGAGGCTCGGGATCGTGTAGAGCAGGCCGGTCACGATCACGACCGGCGTCGCCAGCCAGCCGCGCCTGTGCGCGGCGAGCGCCAGCGTGAAGGCGATCGCGGAGCCGATCAGCACGGCGATCAGCGTCAGCGCGATGTGCTCCAGCAGCGCCGGCTGCAGCGTGTCGGACCAGTTGTCCTTCACCCAGCTCCAGCAGAAGAGGTCGTTGTCGCGCACGCAGCTGCTGCCTCTGCCGAACTCCGGGATCACCGGCTCGGACTGGGCGAACGGCGTCAGCGGCGCGAGCTGCGCGGCGGCGGCCATGGTCACCCCGGCGGGCGCAGGGCGTCGCTGATCAGCTCGAGCGAGACGAGGCCGGCGAGCCTGCCGTCCTCCTCGACGACGACGAGGGGCCGGTTGCCGTCGGCGACGACGAGCGAGAGCGCGTCGCGCAGCGACGTCTCGCGGCGGGCGGTCGCGACCAGCGGCTCCAGGTCCTCGCGCGCGACCGGCTGGCCGTTGAGCCGCGCGACCGGCAGCCGGCCGACCGGCACCTCGCCGTCGTCGACGACGACCAGCTCGTCGGTCGCCTGGCGCTCGGCCTGCTCGCGCGCCCGCGTGGCGTCGTCGCCGACGTGGGCGGTCGCGCCGTCGAGCAGCTGTATGTCGCCGAGCTGGCTGAGCGTCAGCCGCTTCAGGCCGCGGTCGGCGCCGACGAAGGAGGCGACGAAGTCGTCGGCCGGGTTGGCGAGCAGCTCGTCGGGCGTCGCGTACTGGGCCAGGATCCCGCCCTCGCGCATCACCGCGATCCGGTCGCCCATCTTGATCGCCTCGTCGATGTCGTGGGTGACGAAGACGATCGTCTTGCGGATCTCGCGCTGGAGGCGCAGGAACTCGTTCTGCAGCCGCTCGCGGTTGATCGGGTCGATCGCGCCGAACGGCTCGTCCATCAGCATCAGCGGCGGGTCGGCGGCGAGCGCGCGGGCGACGCCGACGCGCTGGCGCTGGCCGCCGGACAACTCCGCCGGGTAGCGGGCGCCCATCTCGGCCGGCAGCCCGACCAGCTCCAGCAGCTCGCTGACACGGCTGGCGATTCTCGGCTTCTCCCAGCCGAGCAGCTTCGGCACCGTGGCGACGTTCTGCGCGATCGTCTGGTGCGGGAAGAGGCCGATCTGCTGGATCACGTAGCCGATCTCGCGCCGCAGCTCGGCCGGCTTGCGCTGCGCGACGCTGACGCCGTCGAGCAGGATCTCGCCGGAGGTCAGGTCGATCATGCGGTTGACGAGTCGCATCGCGGTCGTCTTGCCGCAGCCGGACGGACCGACCAGGACGCAGATCTCGCCCGCGGGGACGGCGAAGGAGAGGTCGTCGATCGCGGCTCTGGACGCGCCCGGGTAGCGCTTCCCGACGTGGCGGAACTCCAACGGTGCGGCTGACGGGTAGCCCGACGGCCCCTCGGTCTGGGCGGTGTTCTCGCTGTTCACAGAGCAGGGTCCCTGCGGAAGGGAACGACAGAGTCTAGTCTCCGCCCGGACGTCAGCAGCCAAACGACCGCTGACGCGCCAGCTGTCGTCCGGCTGACACGCGAAGATCGAATCGCTTCAGTTGAGGCAGCCGCTGCCGATCTTCCGGCAAAGCGCCCTCGTCCAGCGTCAGAGAAGGAACCCTCGCTCGTGCCATCGCCTCGCCGGGCCCGGATAACCGGGCCGCCCCTGCTCGCCACGACGATCGCAGGAGCGGCCATCGCCCTCCTGCCCGCGGCCGCCGGAGCGGTGGGAGCGCCGCAGCAGCGAGAGGGTCGCGCCTCCTTCGACGCCCGCAGCGGCGTCCAGTCGGCCGCGCCCGGCCAGGCCGGCGCCGCGGCGCGCACGCTGAAGCGCCGGCTCGGCGAGCAGGGCGT
>JAEXXR010000337.1 GCA_023405705.1 Actinomycetes bacterium | reverse complement strand
GGCAGCAGCGTCACGCGCACGCGGTAGGCGTCGGCGCGCATGTAGGAGCGGACCAGCTCGACGGCGCGGCCGTCGGCGAGGTAGGCGACGCGGCGCGAGCAGAGCAGCGCGCGGTCGACGGGGAGGTGGAGCCTCGTCGCCAGCTCCGCGGTCGCGTTCAGCGCGCTGTACTCCTCGTCGGCCCAGGCGGGGCGGCCGCCGGCGCCGTAGCGCTGCTCGAGGAAGGCGTACAGCGAGCTGCCGGCGATCGCGTCGGCGTCGAGCTCGGGGTAGCGGTCGGCGCGCAGCGCCGAGACGATGTGGACGACCGGCCGCTCGTCGGCGAGCACGGTCCGCTCCAGCGCCCATATCGGCGCGCCCGGCTCGATCCCGAGCGCGGCCGCGGTCTCGTGGTCGGCCGAGCCGGTCTCGCAGCGCTCGATCAGCTCGCGCGTCACGTGCCCGGCCTTCTCCAGGTCCTCGGAGAACGACGGCAGCGTGCCGGCGTCGAGCGAGCGCGTGAAGGAGCCGGGGGCGGGGCTGGCCTTGAAGGTGCCGCTGCCCTGGACGCGCACGACGAGGTCGCGGTGCTCCAGCTCGCGCAGCGCCTGCACGGCGGTGCCGCGGGAGACGCCGGCCTGTCTGGCGATCGCGGTCTCCGACGGCAGCCGCGTCCCGACCGGCAGCGACTCCAGCCGCTGCGCCAGCTGCTCGGCGATCTGGCGGTAGATCGGCACGCCGCTCGTCATGTCGACGGGGGCGAGCGCGTCGGCCTGCAGCGTTGCGGTCGGATGCTCCATCGGTCTCTCCGTGTCTCCCGGGCGGGCTGGCACCCGCCGTCCGTTCTCAGCGCCCCGCACTGCCGGACCCCCGTCCGCTCAGGCGGCGATTCACGAGCATCATCCCGATCAGGACGGCGCCTTGAACGACGTACTGGGCCGCGGAGTCGACGTTGAGCGTCTCCAGGATCGTCGTCAGGAAGACGAGCACCGCCACGCCGGCGAAGGCACCGGCCAGCCGGCCGATGCCGCCGGAGAAGGCGACGCCGCCGATCACGGCCGCCGCGACCGTCTGCAGCGTGTAGCTGTCGGCGCCCGAGACCGACGGCGAGCCGGTGTAGGCGGTCAGCGCGACGCCCGCGATCGCGGCGCAGACGCCGCTGAGCACGTAGGCGCCGACGACGTAGCGGGAGACCGCGACGCCCGACAGCCACGCCGCCCGCGGCGAGGCGCCGGCCGCGTAGAAGCGGCGGCCCCACGTCGTGCGGTAGAGCAGGAAGGCGACGACGACCCAGACGGCGATCCACAGCACCAGCCACCACGGGACGATCGAGCCGAGCACCTTCGCGTCGGCGGCGGTCTGCAGGCCGGGGGCGACGCCGCCCTTCGGCTGTCCCTCCGTGTAGACGTAGTAGCCGCCCTGCACGATCGTGCCGACCGCGAGCGTCGCCAGCAGCGGCGGGATCTTCGCGCGCGAGACGAGCAGGCCGTTGACGAGCCCGACGAGGCCGCCGGCCGCCAGCGCGACCGCGATCCCCTGCGCGATGTTGCCGTCCTGGCCTCTCATCTGCGCGGAGGAGACGACGGAGGCGAGGTTCATGACCGGGCCGATCGAGAGGTCGAGGCCGCCGGACAGCAGCACGACCGTCTGGCCGATCGCGGCGATCCCGAGCTGGGCGTTCTGGCCGAGGATCGTGAGGATCCGCTGCGGCTCCCAGCCGCCCGGGGTCGCGATCGCGAAGACGACCAGCAGCGCCAGCGCGAGGCCGTAGGAGACGAGCAGCTCGCGGCTGCGCAGCAGCCTGCGGCGCAGCGCGGCGGAGCGGTCGGCGTCCTGCTTGGGGACCGGTGCCTGGACGGCGCTCATGCCGCGCCTCCTCTCGGGCCGTCGCTCCCCGCACCCGCGGCGGCCGGCTGCTTGCGCCACCCGCCGCGCGCCATCGTCAGCAGCCCGCTCGGGCGGCCGGCGGCGTGGTAGGCGGCGAGCGTCGCGATCAGGATCACGCCCTTGGCGATGTACTGCCAGTAGGAGAAGACGCCGGCGAGGTTGAGCAGGTTGTCGGTCAGCGCCAGCAGCAGAACGGCCGGGATCACCGCGAGCACCGAGCCGCGGCCGCCGGTGACGGCGATCCCGCCGATCAGCGCGGCGGTGATCGAGTCGAGCGCGAACGGGTCGCCGACGTTCGGGTCGCCGGAGTAGATCCGCGCGACGAGCGCGAGGCCGGCGAGCGCGGCGAAGAGGCCGCTCAGCGAATAGGCGATCAGCAGCGTGCGGCGGACCGGCAGGCGCGCCCGCCGGGCGTGGCCCTCGTCGCCGCCGACGGCGAACAGCGTGCGGCCCCAGCGCGTCTCCGACGACGCGAACCACAGCACGGCGACCGCGCCGAGCGCCAGCAGGAAGGTCAGTGGCACGTGGTTGAAGACGGTGGTGAGCGGCGTCAGCAGGTCGGCCGGGACGGTGCCGCCGGGCTGTCCGAGCACGAGCAGCGCGATCCCTCTGAAGATCGCCATCGTGCCGAGCGTCATCACGAGCGGGTTGACGCCGCCGATCACGCCGATCCCGTTGCCGAGGCCGCCGAGCAGGCCGACCGCGACGACCAGCACGACGACGAGCGCCGCGGAGCTGGAGGAGGCGGCCGCGAGCACGGTCGCCAGCGACATCATCGAGCCGACGGAGAGGTCGATGCCGGCGGTCGTGATCACGACCGCCTGACCGGCCGCGACGAGCAGCAGCGGCGCCATCTGGAACAGCAGCGACTCGACGTTGGTCGGCGAGCGGAACGGCTCGGAGACGATCGCCGCGACCACGACCGCGGCCAGCGAGACGACGGTGATGAACAGCGCTGGCTTGAGGCCGCTCAGGGTGGTGGTGCCGAGCGGCGAGGAGCGCCGCGCGGTCGCGTGCAGGGCGCTCATCGGCTCCCTCCCGCGGCAAGGTCCATGATCTCTTCCTCGGTGGCGGCGTGGCCGGGGACCGTCCCCTGCACCGCGCCCTCGTACATCACGTGGATCTCGTCGGCGAGCCCGATCAGCTCGAGCATGTCGGTCGAGACGAGCAGCACGCCGACGCCTCGGTCGGCCAGCTCGCGCAGCACGCCGTAGATCTCGGCGCGGGCGCTGACGTCGACGCCGCGCGTCGGGTCGTCGAGCACCAGCAGGCGCAGGTCTCTGACCAGCAGCCAGCGGCCGAACAGGACCTTCTGCTGGTTGCCGCCCGACAGCTCGCCGACGCGCTGCTCCAGCTCGGCGTAGCGCAGCCGCAGCCGCTCGGCGACCGGGCCGATCGCGGAGCGCTCGGCCTTGCGGTTCAGCAGCCGGCCGGGGTGGAGGCGGTGGGCGGCGGCGACGGTCAGGTTGTCGGCGATCGACAGCGGCAGCATCAGGCCGGAGGTGCGGCGGTCCGGCGGCACGAAGGCGACGCCCGCGGCGATCGCCTCGCGCGGGCTGCGCAGCTTCGCGGCCTTGCCGTCGAGCGCGATTGTCCCGGCCTGCACGCGCCGGACGCCGGCCGCCAGCTCGGCGACGACGTGCTGGCCGTGGCCCTCCAGGCCGGCGATCCCGACGATCTCGCCGGGGCGGATCGCGAACGAGACGTCGCGGACGCCGTGGCCCGAGACGGCGTCGAAGGTCATCACCGGCGCCGCGTCGGGCCGGTCGGAGGTGCGGTCGGGGTAGAGCTGCTCCAGCTCGCGGCCGACCATCGAGGCGACGAGCGTCTCGCGCGTGTAGTCCGACGCGGGGCCGGAGGAGACGAGCGCGCCGGAGCGCATCACGGCGATCTCGTCGGAGAAGCGGAAGACCTCGTCGAGCCGGTGGGAGACGAACAGCACCGAGGTGCCGCCGGCTTTGAGCCGCTCGGTCGCCGCGTGCAGCAGGTCGACCTGGCTGGGCTCCAGCGAGGAGGTCGGCTCGTCGAGGATCAGCAGCGCCGGGTCCAGCGCGACGGCGCGCGCGATCTCGACCAGTTGCTGCTCGGCGGGGCTGAGGTGGCCGACCGGCGTGTCGACGTCGAGCGCGACGCCGAGGCGGTCGAGCGCGGCGCGCGCCTGGTCGCGCAGCGCCCTGTTGCGGACCGGGCCGCCGGGGAAGAGGCGCGGCTCGCGGCCGAGGCCGAGGTTCTCGGCGATCGTCAGGTCGGCGAAGAGGCTCAGCTCCTGGTGGACGACGGCGACGAGGCCGTCGACCGTCACGGAGCCGGAGCCGGGCTTGACCTCGCCCGCGATCATCGCCATCAGCGTCGACTTGCCGGCGCCGTTCTCGCCCATCAGCGCGAGCGTGCGGCCGCGGCCGAGCGTCAGCGAGACGCCTCTGACGGCGTGGGTCGCGCCGTAGCGCTTGTCGAGCTGGTCGCAGGCGAGCACGGTGGGGGAGGCGGCGGCCGGCGCCGGCGACCCCTTCGAGGGGCCGCCGGTCGCGGGGGTGGTCACGTCGTGCTGCGGCTCGATCTCAGCGGTCGAAGAGCGCTCTGATCTGGGCATCGTCGAGTCTCGTGTCGACCCAGAAGCTGTCCGGCAGGTCGCTGCGGACGTATCTGTCGAGCGTCTCGGAGGTGATCGGCTCGGGGTTGACGAGGTTGACCTTTCTGACCTCGTCGCCTCTGAGCAGGTTGAGCGTCTGCGTCAGCGCCTCGGAGCCGACCCAGGTCGGGTTGACGACGCCGATCGAGTCGAAGCCTCTGTCGCCGCTTCTCTTGAGGCTGTCCCAGGTCTTCATCAGGCCGTTGTTGTTCTCGCCCGTCATCGGGACGAGCGGCTTGCCGGCGGCTCTGAACGCCTGGATCGCGCCGAGCGTCATCGCCCCGCCCTGCGACCAGACGCCGTCGACGTCGGGGTGGGCGGCGAGCATGTTGGAGACGGCCGTCTTCGCTCTGGCGGTGTCCCAGGCGGCGTGCGCGTCGGCGACGACTCTGATGCCGGGATGTCTGTCGAAGACGTCCTTGGCGCCCTTCCAGCGCAGCGTGTCGGTCGAGAAGCCCGGCAGGCCGTTGAGGACGTAGATGTTGCCTCTGCCGTCGAGCTGCTCGACGAGCCACTCGGCGCCCGTTCTGCCGAAGACGACGTCGTCGGCGCGGACCTCGGCGGCGGTGTCTCTCGTGTCGGACTGCGCGGCGACGAGGACCACGGGGATGCCGGCGCGGTTGGCCTGCTGGATGACCGGGACTGAGGCCGACGGCGAGATCGGGGTCATGATGATCGCGTCGACTCTGCGCGAGATCATCGACTGGATGTTCGAGATCTGCTTCTGGACCTGGTTGTCCGACTGCGTGTAGACGACGTTCTCGATGCTGTCTCTGTTGCGCTCGACCGCCGCTCTGAACTCCTCGGCGAGCTGGGTCGACCAGCTGTTGCCGAGCCAGTAGACGTCGTAGCCGATCGTGAATCTGCCGGTCGGGGCGGCTCTCGTGGGCGCCGCTCCGGTGGAGGAGGAGGACGAGCTGCCGCACGCGGTGAGGAGCAGCGCGGCGGCGACGACGGCGGCGAGCAGGGTCAATCCCCGCCGCAGGGGCGTGAACAGCATGGGTCTCTCGGTCTCCCTCGCGGAGTGGGGCGCGCCAAAACGGATGCGACCGGCGCGGCCCCTGGTCTACGGAACGTGGCCGAGAGTATTCACCTGACAAGTCGACTAGTCAAGTAGTCGACTGCGCGAGTTGGCGCGTCGGCACCGGGCATTCGGCGCGGAACGACCGACGGCGCCCTGCCGTCACATGCCGACGACAGGACGCCACCGATCACCGCAGGGCGGGCCCAGGGCGG